>NZ_QUEN01000012.1:0-96941 GCF_003478175.1 Faecalibacterium sp. OF03-6AC
ATTCAGTCCAGCAAACACAAGTGGTCGCCAAAGACCTACACGCAATCCGTGGCGATGGTGCAGAACCTCATCGTGCCGTATATCGGAAAGCGGAAGGTGCAAGACCTCCGCACCTACGACATCGAGCAGTTCTACGCCACTCTGAGCCAGACCCCCTGCGGCCAGTACGTTCACGGCGAAAAGCAGGAGCTGACGGAAAATCAGAAGAAGCGGCTGCTGTCCAGCACCTCTATCCATGAAGTCCACACGCTCCTGAAGACCGCCTTTTCGTATGCCGTTGACTGGGATTTGATTCACAAATCGCCTACCCCTCGTGAAGCCCCTAAGGTCAACACCGAGGAGCGCACGATCTGGGATGAGCGTACCATGCTGGCAGCGTTGCAGACCATTGAGAACCCCGCACTCCATCTGGCGGTGCATCTGAGCATGATCCTTTCCTTGCGAGAGGGTGAGATCCTCGGCTTGCAGCCGGGAGACCTCGACTTCGATGCCGCCGATGGTCGTGGAGCTATCACGGTGAACAAGGCAATGCAGCGCGCCAACAAGGAAGCCTTGTCCAAGATCGACCCCAGCCAGATCTACCACACCTTCCCGGACAGACGGGAGGGGAGCAAGTCCTCGCTGATTCTGAAAAAGACCAAAACCAAGAAGTCCAACCGTGTCCTGTATATGACGAAACCGCTGAAAGAGGAACTTCTGGCATGGCTCGACAAGATGAAGCAGGACGAACAGAACGCCCCGGAAAAGTACAGCAACTGCGGTCAGCTGTTCCGCTTACCAGACGGCTTACCCATTGCCCCGGACGTTCTGACCAAGTGGTATCGCCAGTGGAGAGCGGAGCACCCGGAGTTTGAGAAGATCGTGTTTCATGGTCTGCGACACTCCAGTGCCACCTATCAGCTGTTGCAGTCTGGCGGCGACTTCAAATCGGTGCAGGGCAACACAGGTCATGCAACTGCTACCGTCCTGATGGACACCTACGCTCACACGCAGGACAGGCCTCGGTTGGAGCTGGCAGAGAAGATCGAAGCCGACTTCTACCGGCAGGACGCAGCAGGAGCAAGACCTCAGCCCATGGAAAACAAAATGCCGGCGGCAACAAAAATCACGGGTAAAATGATCCTTGAAGCCATCCGGCAGATGGACGCAGAGGAACGCCGCGAGCTGACGCGGGTGCTCTTCGCGTAAAAGATTCTTTTTTGTGCAGCGAAATACACGCTGTGCAAGCGATGCAAAGAGTTCATGGCTTTTTTGTAAAGTGTGCAGAAAGTGTGCAAGTGTGTGCAACCTCTGCCAGAAAAACAAAAAAGCCATGAAATCTTTCGATTTCACGGCATTTTCTGGTGCGATGGAAGGGACTCGAACCCCCGGCCTACTGATTCGTAGTCAGTCACTCTATCCAGCTGAGCTACCAACGCATACGTTCCGTTCGGAACATGATGTATTTTATCACTCAGACTGGGTTTTGTCAACCGTTTTTTGCAAATATTTTTATCTTTTTCAAAAAGCAGCATTTTTTATGATTTTTCTTGTATCGTTTTTGTCGTTCTTGTGCTATAATAGCCTTACTATATGTTTTTAATCTGTGTCCGTGCAGGGGTACAGGAGCTTTACGGGCAGCACCGCGTGGAGGCTGCGCCGCCTGATTTTCTCTGCAGCGAGGCACCACGGAGGGTAGATCCTATGAAACTGGTAAGCGTGGAAACTCCCGAAAAGAGTGTCTGCAAAATGACCTTCAGCGCCAGCCCCGAAGAGCTGGAAGCTGCATCCAACGCCGTTTACGAACGCACCCGCGCCTCCTATACGATCCGCGGCTTCAAGAAGGGCGAAGCGGACCGCGCACAGATCGAGGCTGACCGCGGCGAGCACACCTTCTGGTACGATGCCATCAACGATCTGATGGACAAGGACGTGCCCGCGCTGTATGATGCCGCCATGGCAGAGCACGGCTTTGTGGCTGTTGACAATCCTGTGTACGATCTTGTGAGCGTGAAAAAGGACGAGGGCTTTGTGGCCACTGCCACTGTTGCCCTGCAGCCTGAGCTGAACCTGACCAAGACCACCGGCTTTACCGCCGAGTGCGTCACCCCGGAAGTGACCGACAAGGAGATCGACAATGTGCTGGAGCGCCGCCGTACTGCTGCCGCTGAGCTGGTGCCGCACAAGGGTCCGGCCGTAAAGGGCAACATCGTACATATCGATTACGAAGGTCTGCTGGAGGGCAAGCCCTTCCAGGGCGGCACCGCAAAGAACCAGGCCGTCCAGCTGGGCAGCGGCCGCATGATCCCCGGCTTTGAAGAGGGCATTCTGGGCCACAAGGCAGGCGAGGAATTCGAGATCTTCGTCACCTTCCCGAACCGCTACCACGCAAAGGATCTGGCCGGTAAACCCGTCGTGTTCAAGATCAAGCTGATCGACGTATGTGTGCGCCAGATCCCTGCTCTGAACAGCGACTTTGCCAAGAAGGTTGCCAATCTGGACACCATGGACGAGCTGCGTGCACAG
This sequence comes from Faecalibacterium sp. OF03-6AC, assembly GCF_003478175.1. Lineage (NCBI taxonomy): Bacteria > Bacillati > Bacillota > Clostridia > Eubacteriales > Oscillospiraceae > Faecalibacterium > Faecalibacterium sp. OF03-6AC. The sequence goes on from NZ_QUEN01000012.1 coordinate 2,506, forward strand.
GTCAAGCAGCAGCTGCACGACGGAAAGCATGCCGGTGCGCTGAACCATGCCAAGGATCAGATCCTGACCCAGCTGGCCGATGCTTCTGAGGGCGAACTGCCCAGCGTGCTGGTGGAGACCACCTACCAGCAGCAGATGGAGCAGATCCAGCAGCAGCTGCAGATGCAGCGCCTGAGCCTGGATCGCTACCTGAGCCAGATCCACGAGACCCGCGAGAGCTTTACCGCCAAGGTGCGCTCTTCTGCCGAGAAGACCGCCCGTGTGCACATGGCTCTGCTGCAGATCGCACAGCAGGAAAATCTGGTGCCCACCGAGGAAGATATCGATAAGGCTCTGGCCGCTCGTGCAGAGCGCGCCAAAAAGACACTGGAAGAGATCAAGGAAAAATCCGATATTCCCGCCATGCGCCGCAACGAGGGCATCCGCAAGGCTGCCGACTGGGTGATCGAGCACTCCACCATTGAAGAAAAGTAAGTTCTGATACAGAGAAAGCCCGTGCAGTTTCCGGCTGCACGGGCTTTCTTTTTTCATTTGAAGGGCAGGGGATATCAGCTCAGAAGGTTGAAGCCCATAATGACCACGCCCAGCACCACCAGCACAACACCGGTGGCACGGTTCAGGGTCTTGGGGTCTGCCTTATTGGCAAACACAGCGGCAATGCGCGCCCACAGCAGGGTGAACGCCACGCACAACGCCCAGACGAACCAATTGGGCGCACCGCCGATCATGAAGTGGGAGACAGCACCGGTCAGGGCGGTGAAGGTCATAATGAACACGCTGGTGCCCACGGCGGTCTTCAGCTCATAGCCCAGCACACTGGTGAGGATGAGCAGCATCATCATGCCGCCGCCTGCGCCGATGAAGCCGCAGATGAAGCCGATGAGCACACCGCACACGATGGACTGGATGGCACGCTTTTGGGCGCTGACACCCTGCATAGCTTCCTTGGTCGTCATGACCGGGCGCACAATGAACTTGACACCCAGCAGGAAGGTCATGAACACCGAGAAGCCGCCCATGGTGGCCGAGGGCACTCTGCTGGCCACCCAGCTGCCCACCACCGTGAACACCAGCACGCTGACCATCATGATCAGGCCGTTTTTGATATCCAGGTTCTTGTTTTTGTGGTAGGTATAGGCCGAAACGGCGCTGGCCAGCACATCCGACGACAGGGCAATGCCCACCGCCATATAGGGGTCCATGTGCAGGAAGGTGATGAGCATGGGGCTGATAACTGCAGCCGCACTCATACCGGCAAAGCCGGTGCCAAGGCCGGCCCCCATGCCGGCAAAAAAGGTGACAAGAACCGTAAACAACACGTTCAATTTATGCGTTCTCCTTTATAATTTCGTCCAGATTTTTCCCGATCAGCTCCATGGTCCGGAAAAAGACCTCCTGATCGGCCGGCTCCACATGATCCAGCAGGCGCTTGAAAAAGGCATTCTGCACCACACGCCCCTTGCGGATGATCGGGTCTGCCTTGCCGGTGCAGAGAAGCTTCGTTTTGCGGCGGTCGCCGGCCACAGCGTACCGTTCCAGATACCCTTCCTGCACAAGCTTATCCACATACATGGAGACGAGATTCGCCTTGATATGCCGCACCTCCACGATGTCCCGGGCCGTTTTATAGTCCGGGTTGTTGGCGAGGAACAGCAGGATGTCCAGCGCCGTCTGCGACAGGCCAAGCTCCTGACACAGCGGCTTGCAGACGGCATTGTACGCCTGCGAGGTCTTGATCGCAAATTCTACGTTCGGGTTCACGCCGAGCCTTCCTCTCTCTTCATTTTTGAATGATTCATTTTTGAAGTATTATAGTGCAGATGAGGGGAGTTGTCAAGAGAAAAAGAGGTCCTGAAAAGCCCGCAGGCTTTTCAGGACCTCAAAACCAAACGAATCTTTCAGAACAGCGCCACTGCCGCCAGACGCACCAGCAAAGCGCACAGCCATGCCACGGCGCACTGGTTCACCACCATGACGACCGCCCACTTGTTGCCCAGCTCCCGCTTGACCGAGGCCACTGCCGCGATGCAGGGGGTGTACAGCAGGCAGAACACCAGCAGGGGAGCCGCCTGCGCCGGGGTAAGGGTCGCCGACAGCGCAGCTTCGGAGCCAAAGAGGATGAGCAGCGAGGACACCACGCTCTCCTTTGCCATGAAGCCGGTGATGAGGGCGGTGGAGATGCGCCAGTCCGCAAAGCCCAAAGGCCCGAACAGCGGGGCGATGTCGCCCGCGATGCGGGCAAGGATGCTGGCCTGCGGGTCGGCGGTCAGCCGCAGCTGCAGGTCAAAGTTCTGCAAAAACCAGATGACGATGGTGGCCGCAAAGATCACCGTGAAGGCCTTCTGCAAAAAGTCCCGGGCCTTTTCCCACAGCAGCTGTGCCACGTTTTTCAGGCCGGGCAGGCGGTAGTTGGGCAGCTCCATGACAAAGGGCACCGCCTCGCCCTTGAACACCGTGCTCTTGAGCAGCAGTGCCGCCAGCACGCCCACCGCGATGCCGGTAAAGTACAGCAGCACCATCACAAGGCCCGCATACTGCGGGAAGAACGCCGCCGCAAACAGGCTGTAGATGGGCAGCTTTGCCGAGCAGCTCATGAACGGGGTGAGCAGGATGGTCATTTTGCGGTCGCGCTCCGAGGGCAGGGTGCGGCTTGCCATGACGCCGGGCACCGTGCAGCCAAAGCCGATGAGCATGGGCACGATGCTGCGGCCCGAAAGGCCGATGCGGCGCAGCAGCTTATCCATCACAAAAGCCACGCGGGCCATGTAACCGGTATCCTCCAGCATGGAGAGGAAGAAGAACAGCACCACGATGATGGGCAGAAAGCTCAGCACGCTGCCCACACCGGTAAAAATGCCGTCGATGAGCAGGGAGTGCACCGCCGCGTTAACGTTCCAGTTTGTAAGCGCCGTGTCCACGATGCCGGTCAACGCGTCGATGCCCGTTTCCATCAGGTTCTGAAAGAACAGGCCGATGACGTTGAAGGTGAGGAAGAACACCAGACCCATAATGGCGATAAAGGCCGGGATGGCGGTGTATTTGCCGGTGAGGAATTTGTCGATGCGGTTGGAGCGCAGCTGCTCTTTGCTTTCGTGGGGCTTGACCACTGTCTTTGCCACAAGCTCCTGAATGAAGGAGAACCGCATATCCGCAATGGCGGCGGCGCGGTCCAGCCCGCGCTCCCGCTCCATCTGCACGATGATATGTTCGATCATCTCTTTTTCGTTCTGATCCAGCTTCAGGGCTTCCTCGATGCGCCGGTCGCCCTCCACCAGCTTGGTGGCGGCAAACCGCACCGGAATGCCCGCCGCCCTGGCGTGATCCTCGATCAGATGGATGATGCCGTGGATGCAGCGGTGTACGGCACCGCCGTGGTCGTCCTCACTGCAGAAATCCATGCGGCCGGGCCGCTCCTGATACTTTGCCACATGAAGTGCGTGGTCTACCAGCTCATCCACGCCCTCATTCTTGGCGGCAGAGATGGGAATGACCGGGATGCCAAGCATGGCTTCCATCTTGTTGATGCGCACCGTGCCGCCGTTGCCGCGCACCTCGTCCATCATGTTCAGTGCCAGCACCATGGGGATGTCCAGCTCCATGAGCTGCATGGTCAGGTAGAGGTTGCGCTCGATGTTGGTGGCATCCACGATGTTGATGATGCCGGTGGGCTTTTCGCCGATGATGAATTGGCGGGTGACGATCTCCTCGCTGGAATAGGGGGACATGGAGTAGATGCCCGGCAGGTCAGTGACCTCCGTCTCCGGGTGGCCCTTGATGGCACCGCTCTTGCGGTCCACCGTCACGCCTGGGAAATTGCCCACATGCTGGTTGGAACCGGTGAGCTGGTTGAACAGGGTGGTCTTACCGCAGTTCTGGTTGCCAGCCAGCGCAAAGGTGAGGGTCCTGTCCTCGGGCAGGGGATTCTCCCCCTTTTTGATGTGGTATTTTCCGCCCTCGCCAAGGCCGGGGTGATCCACCATTCTATCATCTGCCGGAGCCGCCGACATTGCCGGGGCCTTTTCGGTGGGGGTGATGCCGATCTGCGCGGCATCATCCAGCCGGAGGGTCAGCTCGTAGCCATGGATGCGCAGCTCCATGGGGTCGCCCATGGGTGCCAGCTTGACCAGCGTGACCTCCGCCCCCGGGATCAGGCCCATATCCAGAAAATGCTGGCGCAGTGCGCCGGCCCCGCCGACGGTATCCACAACAGCGCTTTTTCCGATCTGCAATTCTTTTAATGTCATAAGATCGACCTTCTCATTTTATCCACTGTCAAAGTGTGTTAGTTTGTGTTAACAATAGTAATATAGGCTAACTTTGCGCGGTTGTCAATAGATAAAATGGTGAAGGTTTAACTCCCCCAGTCTGCTGCGCAGACAGCCCCCTCTGGGATGGGGCCTTTGGCATAGCGGGAAAGTTTGCAGCTAAAACGCAAAGCTTGCAGGCACGCCAGAGGCTCCCTCTCCGAGGGAGCTGGCAAAACCGTCAGGTTTTGACGGAGGGAGTTTGCACACTAAAAAGCCGTGCCCCCTCTTTTCAGAGAATGCACGGCTTTGGAGGTTTATGCGTTTACTTCACGGTGTGGTAGCCATCGGGGTTGTTCTTCTGCCAGTTCCAGCTGTCGGCACACATTTCCTCGATGCCGTATTCCGCCACCCAGCCAAGCTCGTTCTTTGCCTTGGTGGGGTCTGCATAGCACTCGGCAATGTCGCCGGGGCGGCGCGGGTCGATCACATAGGGGATCTCCTTACCGCATGCCTTGGAGAATGCGTGGATCACATCCAGCACGCTGTAGCCCTTGCCAGTGCCCAGATTGCAGATGAACAGGCCGCAGTTCGTTTCCAGCTTCTTGATGGCGCACACATGGCCGCGGGCCAGATCCACCACGTGGATGTAGTCGCGCACGCCGGTGCCGTCCGGGGTGGGATAGTCGTTGCCAAAGACATGCACCTTTTCCAGCTTGCCAACGGCCACCTTGGCGATATAGGGCATGAGGTTATTGGGGATGCCGTTGGGGTCCTCGCCGATGAGGCCGGACTTGTGCGCACCAATGGGGTTGAAGTAGCGCAGCAGGGCCACGTTCAGGCTGGGGTCTGCCTTGCACACATCCTGCAGGATGCGCTCGGTGAACACCTTAGTCGTGCCGTAGGGATTGGTGGTGGCACCGGTGGGGAAGTCCTCGGTGATGGGCACGCTGGCGGGGTCGCCATAGACGGTTGCGGAAGAGCTGAACACGAAGTTGTGGCAGTTGTGATGGCGCATCACGTCCAGAATGACCAGCGTGCAGTTGAGGTTGTTGTAATAGTATTCAATGGGCTTGGAAACACTCTCGCCCACTGCCTTGTAGGCTGCGAACTGGATCACAGCAGTAATGTCCGGGCACTCAGAGAAGATGTGCTCCACATCCTCGTGCTTGGTCATATCCGCCTTGTAAAAGCGGAAGTCCTTGCCGGTGATCTGCTTGATGCGGTCCAGCACCACCGGAGATGCATTATAATAGTTATCTGCCACAACAATGTCGTAGCCAGCGTTCAGCAGTTCGATGCAGGTGTGGCTGCCGATATAACCGGCGCCGCCGGAAACCAAAATTGCCATAGCCTAGTACCTCTCTCGCTCATTTACATTACAGTTGATGCCGGCATTCCCCGGCCTTGCCTAAAGAATACCGCTTTTATGGCTCAGAATCAAGGGATGTGTCTTTTATTTAGATGAATTTTTGTTGCATCTTTGTTTTTGAGGTTTTGATTTAAAAACGTTTTTTGGCATTTTGTCATGGATAAAAGGCACGGTTTGTGCAAAACATAGAAATAGGGATCAAAACTCCCTCAGTCAAAGCCTGACGGCTTTGCCAGCTCCCTCGGAGAGGGTTGTCGCCGTAGGCGACTGGGGGAGTTTTCCTCCTGCCACGCAAAAAACGCCTGCCGGAGCAGACGTTTTTGTGTGGTACATCATTTTTTACAATTTTCCGCACTGCTTGCCGGTGAAGAAGCGCAGGGTGGTGGTGGCGCGGAACACCTTTCCTGCCCGCAGCACTGTGGTGGGGAACTCCGGGTGGGAAGGGCTGCAGGGGTAGTGCTGAGTCTCCAGCGCAAAGCCGCCGTACTTCTGCATGGGCACGCCGCCCTTGCCGGGGGTGGGGCAGTCCTGCAAAAAGTTGCCGGTGTACAACTGGATGCCCGGCTGGGTGGTGTACAGTTTCATGCTGATGCCGGTCTTTTCACTGGTGACCCATGCGCAGATGCTCTGGCTAGAGCCGCGGGCGCGGTCGATCACAAAGCAGTGGTCGTAGCCACCGCCCACCATGGTGGTCTGGGCAAAGCCGGTATCGATATCCCGGCCAATGAGCTTTCCCTCGGTAAAATCCATGGGGGTGTTTGCCACCGGCAGAATGGCACCGGTGGGGCAGGTCTGATTGTTGCCTTCCAGATAGTTGGAGGCATAGATGCGCAGCTTCTGGCCCAGAATATCGCCCTCACCGTTCAGGTTGAAGTAGCTGTGGTTCGTGAGGTTCACGATGGTATCCGCATCCGAAGAGACGCGGTAATCCATGCGGAAGGCATTGTCCTCGGTAAGGGTATAGCGCACCGCCAGCTTCAGGCTGCCGGGGAAGCCGTCCTCGCCGTCCGGGCTTTCAGCCTCCATGAGCAGGGTATCGCCAAAGGATTTTACCCGGTACAGCTTGCGCGAAAAGCAACCGTGCAGATGGTTGGGGCCGTTGTTGGCTTCCAGCTGGTAGGTCTTGCCGCCCACGCTGAAGGTGGCATTCTCGATGCGGTTTGCATAGCGGCCCACGAACGCGCCGCAGCAGGTGCTGCTGGAGGACGTGAAGTCATCCTCATAATCTGCCATGGTGTCGTGGCCCAGCACGACATCCACCGGGCCGTTCTTGGCCGGAACGATGATGTTTTTAATGATGCATCCGTAGTTCAGAACGCTCACCGTCAGGCCGCCGGGATTGGAAAGGATGTACTCTGTAACATTTGCGCCCTGTTTGGTCACACCGAAGGGCTTGGAGCGGATCTGTGCCATTGGGCATTCGCCTCCTCAGATTTTACTCGGACATACAGTCAGGCAGACTTCCACTGTATTCTATCTTATTTATGATTATATCACAGTTTTATATCTTTGTGGGGAACCGATTTTAGAATTTGCATCCAATTTTTCCAGCTATTTTTTGTTGAAATTATTCAGGTGGCGAGGCATGTAACACAAAAAAATCCAAGCCGCTCCGCTAAATGATTTTTTGTGTTACGCCGATTTTGAGTCGCTGCGCGACGGCGATAAGCCGACAGCAGCAGCTGCCGTTTCCCGTTACGACCCTTTCCGTGAAAACATAATGCCGGGCGGTCCGCAGACCGCCCGGCATTGCTCTGTTCTAAAATGATCCTTCCGCCGAAGATGCCCAGCAAGACGCGGAAAGCCTTCTGAATCGTCAGGCTTCCGGCTGTGCCGTGCCCGCAGACTTCTGCGCCGCAATGAACTCGGCTGCATCGTCCGGGATGTCGTCCAGATCATCGTCGCTGCCAACATCCACGTTGAGCGGCGGCTTCTTGAACAGGATATCGTACAGCACCGGAACGATATACAGGGTCATCAGGGTGGCGTAGCTCAGGCCGCAGATGATGACGATGGCCATGCCGCTCATCAGCTGGCTTGCCATATCGCCGCTGAACACCAGCTGCAGCATGGCCAGCACGGTGGTCAGGGTGGTCATGAGGATGGGGCGCATACGGGTCTTGCCGGTAGCCACCAGCGCAGCGCGGCGCTCCATGCCGCCAATGCGCAGCTGGTTTGCATAGTCCACGAACACGATGCCGTTGTTGACAACCGTGCCCATCAGCACGATGAAGCCCATCAAGGAGATCATGGTGAGCTGCTGGCCGGTGATCAGCAGGCCCAGCAGGCCACCGGTAAAGGCCAGCGGCACCGTGAACAGCACGATGAAGGGGGACAGCAGGCTCTGGAACTGTGCCACCATGACCAGATATACAAAGGGCAGGGCCAGAGCCATCCACTGCACCATTTCGTTCACCATGTAGTCGGTGCTCTCGGTCTCGCCGCCCAGCGTGACGCTGCAGCTCTCCGGCATCTCGCCGCTGGCTGCGTACTCGTCCAGCTTCTTCTGCAGCACGCGGGACTGCACCATGGTGTTGTAGCCATCCAGCGTATCCGCCGTCACAGTGACATACTCGGTCTGGTTCTCGCTGGTAATGGCATCCGGTGCGGTGCCGGTGGTCCAGCTGGCGATATCGTTCAGGGTGCAGGTACCATTGGTCACTGTGCCGTCTGCCGACATTTCGGTGGTCTCAAAGGTAAGCTCCATCATGTTTTCCTTGGTGACGGGGTCCAGATTATTGGTGATCTGGACATCCATGGTGGTGCCGTTCACCGTGACGGGGGTCTGGGCGGTGGCGGTGGTGGTGAGCTTTGCCGCGATCTGCTGGTACACCTGCGCAACGGTCAGGCCGTAGGCGCGCACCTTGTCGCGGTCCACCTTCAGGATGATGGTGGCATCGCCGCTGCCAAGGCCGTTGTCCGCATTGGCAAAGCCCTCGGTATCGTTGATGATCTCCATTACCTTCTCGGAAACGGTAGTCAGCGTTTCCGGATCCTTGCCGTAGACCTTGACCGACAGGCCGGTGGCCAGCTGGCTGGTCAGATCATCGGTCATGCCGTACAGCTTGACCTCAGCGGTGCAGTTCTCGATCTGGGACACTGCATCCTCCATGGCCTGCCGGGTCTTTTCCACCTCACGGGAGGAAAGGCTCTCGCTCATCATGACGTTGATCTTGTATCTGCCGTAGGCATTGGCGGAGTTCAGGATATCGGTAATGGCGGTGGGCAGGCCCAGCTGGCTGATATCCAGACCGGCCATGCTGGTGTCGAGGGTGATGCCCACCTCTTCCACGTTTTCCACATTCAGGGCCGCCTCTGCCACCTGACCCGCAATGGCATAGGATTCCTCCTTGGTCAGGCCGTCGGCGGTGGACAGGGTGATCTGCGCCTCGTTGCTGGTGATGCTGGGCAGCAGCTCCACGCCCATGTTCAGCACCTGCCAGCCGCTGAACACCAGCAGCACCACCGCTGCGATCAGGGGCAGGGCACGGTGCTGCAGGCACCATTCCAGACTATGGGCATACTTTTCCTGCACCTTTTCAAACCAGGCAAGGCGCTTGGGTTCAGCTTTTTTCAGCACAGTAGAGGATGCCGCCGGGACCACCGTGAGCGCCACGATGAGGGAGGCCATCAGGCAGTAACCGATGCACAGGGACATGGGCATCATCAGGCTGCGCACAATGCTGGCCGAGAACACCACCGGCAGGAACACGCACACCGAGGTAAGGGTGGAGGCCACCACCGACATGCCCACCTGTTTTGTGCCCTGCACGGCAGCGCGGGCCGCAGGCACGCCGCGGCTGCGCAGACGGTAGACGTTCTCAATGACGACCACCGAGTTATCCACCAGCATACCAATGCCGAGGGAAAGGCCGGCCAGGGTCATCACGTTCAGGTCCAGCCCGGTAAAGTACATGAGCACCACCGCGAACAGAACGGACAGCGGGATGCTGATGCCGACCACGAGGGTGGGCTTGATATCCTTCAGGAAGATGGCCAGCACGATGATGGCCAGTGCAGCGCCCACCACCATGCTGGTGAGGATGCTGTTGATGACGATGGTGATGTAGTTGCCCTGATTGGACAGCACCACCATGTGCAGGCCGTCGTATTGTTTTTCCAGCTCTTTAAATGCGGTCAGGCAGTTGTCGGAGACCTCGCCTGCACTGGAAGTCGCATTCTTATAGATTTTGAGGATGGATGCCTTTTCGCCGTTCAGACGGGTGTAGCTGTCGGCGGAGTTATCAATGACCTCCACATCCGCCACATCAGAAAGGCGCACGTCGCCGTAGCCCTCCACATGCAGCAGCAGGGCACCGCTGATATCCTTCACACTGTCGTACTCTTCGCCGACTTTCAGCAGCCAGGACTCGCCGTCCTTATCCTGCACGTAACCGGCCGGCATGGAGAAGTTCTGGGCATAGATGAGCTGCGCCAGCGTTTCAATGTCCAGCTGCTTTGTCACATCGGCCTGTGCCAGAGCGTTGGTCTTGGCCGTCTCGTACTCTGCCTTGGCGGCCTCCAGCTGCTTTTCGTACTCGTTCAGCATTTCACGCGCTTCGGTGAACTGCATATAGGCGTTGAGCTGCTGCTGGGAGAAGCTGCCCAGTGCGCCGGAGAACTCGGTCATCAGCTGGGGCACATTGTCCATGGCCTTGATAGTGCTTTCCAGCGTGTTATAGACCACATTCAGGCTTTCCTGCAGCTGCATCTCATTGGCAAGATCCTCTGCGGTGCTGCCTTCGGAGCCGGTCTCGGTGTTCACGCGCTCCTGCAGCTTCTGCAGGGCGGTAGTGAGCTTATCGGTAATGGTGCGCAGCTCAGCCACAATATCGATCAGAGAGTCGATATCTCGCATACCGGTCTCGTTGAACTTGTCCATGACCTTCTGCAGACCGTCGCGCACCTCGATCAGGGCCTGCTGGATCTCAGGCTCCTTGACCACAGCGATCAGGCTGTTCACGCTCTCCAGAAGAGCCTGCGCCTGCGCGCGCACCGTTTCCACTGCGGCACCCACCTCGGTGCTCATCTGGCTCATGACCGAGTTGGACACCGTATTGCCAAAGTTTTTCAGCTGCTTTTCGTATTCCTTGCGTCCGGCGGTGATCTGCGCCTCGGCGCTTTCCAGCTGGGAGCGGGCTGCAGCCAGCTGGGTATCGATCAGTTCCAGCAGCTTTGCGTTGATCCCGTCGATCTTATCCTGATTGAGCTGCACCTGCACCAGCTTTTCCACCAGACCGCTGGACGAAACGCTGGACACACCGCCCTTGCGCTGCACTTCCGGCACAAGGGTGTTCTGGATAAACTCAGAAAGCTCGTACTGGTCGGCACCTTCGCGGCTGACAGCCACCGTCATGAAAGCATTCATGTTCAGGCTGTACTCAATGATGGAGGGGGTCAGACAGGTGCTGGGCAGGTCGCTTTTGGCCTGATCCAGCTTGTTGGACACCTTGACCAGCGCGCTGTTCATATCCGTATCCTCGGCAAACTCCATCAGCAGCAGGCTGTAGTTTTCTGCCGATGTTGCGGTGATCTTGGACACGCCCGGCACTGTGAGCGAGTTCTGCAGCACATCCGAGACCTCACTCTCCACGCGCTCCGGGCTTGCGCCGGGATACACGGTGACCACCATCAGATACGGTGTGTTCACGTTGGGCAGCAAGTTCGTATCCATCTTTGTGACCGCCACAAAGCCCAGGATCAGGATCATGACCACTGCAACCAGCACCGTAAACGGCTTTTTGACACTGAATTTTTCCATTTTCTCCTACCGTTTCTCTGCCTTGCCGCAAAGCAGGACAGCTGCTTTCCCTGCGGGAAAGGCTACACTTCAACATTTTTATTATACACGCAAGCCCCCGCCTTGCAAGAGCGGGGCGGGATTCTTTTGCGATTCTTTAGATTCTTTCGCAAGATTTTAACATTTGCCGTTCCGTTTTTCCATTTTTCGGCTGCGGGTGCGACCAAATTCGGTCAGTCTTCCTTTATGGATACGCGGCAGCCGGGCAGATTGTTGCACATTTTTAAAATTTTTCTGCTGAAGCGCCAGAGCCGCTTTTTGTTTTTTGCGTGGAAATGTGCATTTGAATATGTTATACTAGAGTACAGAATGGATCAGCAGGCTCTTTTTCGGGCCTTATCCTATAGATTCGACCGATAAAAACGAGGAACACTATGAAAAAAGTCATTTCCGTCCGTTTCAAAGAGAACGGCAAAAGCTATTATTTTGATCCCGCCGGGGGCGACATCAAAACCGGCGAATACGTGATCGTGGAGACCGCCCGCGGCATTGAGTGCGGCGAGGTAGTGCAGGGCGTGAGGGAGATCGCCGATGCGGCAGTGCCCAAGGCCCTCAAGCCCATTACCCGCATGGCCGACAGCGTGGATATCCGCCGGATGCGCCAGAACCGTGAGGACGAAAAGCGCGCCTACCGCACCTGTCAGGAGTGCATTGCCCGCCACGGCCTGGAAATGAAGCTTGTGGAGGCCGAGTATACCCTGGACCGCTCCAAGATCATGTTCTACTTTACCGCCGATGGCCGCGTGGACTTCCGCGAGCTGGTCAAGGATCTGGCCGGTATCTTCCACACCCGCATCGAGCTGCGCCAGATCGGCGTGCGGGACGAGAGCAAGATGATCGGCGGCCTTGGCATCTGCGGCCAGCCCTTCTGCTGCAGCCGATTTTTAAAGGACTTCCAGCCCGTCTCCATCAAGATGGCCAAGGAGCAGGGCCTTTCGCTGAACCCCACCAAGATCAGCGGTGCCTGCGGCCGGCTGATGTGCTGCCTTGCCTATGAGGAGAGCGCCTACGAGTACCTGAACAGCATCATGCCCATGGTGGGCAGCACCGTGCGCACGCCGGACGGTCTTGGCACCGTGCTGGAGGTGAACCCGGTCTCCGGCTACCTGCGGGTGCGCTGCGGCACCGAGAGCCTTTCGCCCCGTTACTATAAGGTGGGCGTGTGCGAATATATCAGCGGCGGCAAGCGTGCGCCCCGCCGCCCGGACCCGGACGACGATTACTCCGGCGTGCGCAACCCGGCCCCGGTGGTGGCTTCCTCCGACGATGGCGAAAAGCGCTGCGCGGGCGGCGGCTGCGCCCGGAAGCGCGCTGCCGAAAAGGAGTGAGGGCCGCGCCGGCGGCTCTGAGGGGTTAGTCTGCTAAAACTAACTGTTCTTCGTGATTTTTGCCAAAAAACTCCTGCAAATTTGGCCATAAGTTAGCCTGTGCTTTTGTGCAACCCAACAAAAAACAGACTTTTGTGTTTTTCGGGTCACGGTTAGTCTTGCCTTTTCTCACCTGCTTTGTTAAAATGCAGGCAAGGATATGATTTCCGGAGAGACATGCACAGCCGTGCCATACATGACTCTTCATACAATACTTCGGGCACGGAGATAAAAAGGAGAGTTTATTATGGCACACAAGGTTTCTGACGCATGTGTTGGCTGCGGCGCTTGCGAGGGCGCTTGCCCGGTTGGCGCTATCACCGTTGATGGTGTTGCTTCTGTGAACGCAGACGCTTGCATCGACTGCGGCGCTTGCGAGGGTGCTTGCCCCACCGGTGCTATCACTGCTGAATAATTTTAGCAGCTGCACAAAAAACGCATCAAAAGCAGCAGGCCTGTCCAAAGCAGGTCTGCTGCTTTTTTGTTTTGCAGTAATTCGCACAAATTCCCCGAGCAATTCCACGCATTTTTTTGAGAGGGTACGGCACACTTATCTATGGAACATTCTACCGAAGTCTTGTATAATAGAACTATGGTTTATTGCTCGCCGGAGCATCGTTTCGGCTCCGACGCGCTGCTGCTGGCCCGTTTCTGTGAGCCAAAGCGTGCCCAGAAGGCCGCAGACCTGTGCTCCGGCTGCGGCATCGTGGCGCTGGAATGGCACGACCGGGGCCACCGCGGCCCCTGCATAGGGCTGGAGCTGCAGCCCGAGGGCAGCGCTCTGCTTTCCGCTGCGGTGCAGGAGCAGGACATCGGGCACATTGAGCCTGTCTGTGCCGACCTGCGCGCTTTTCGGCAGGGCGATGGAAGTTTTGACGTGTGTGCGTGCAATCCGCCCTATTTCACGGATGGGCCTCAGAGCCGGAATGCAGCCCACGCCCTTGCCCGGCACGAGAACACCTGCACGCTGGACGATGTGTGCCAGTGTGCGTTCCGCCTTTTGAAGGACGGCGGGCGCTTTGCGCTGTGCCACCGGCCGGAACGGCTGGCGGAGGTGCTGGCGGTGCTGCGGGCCAACCGGCTGGAGCCGAAGCGGCTGGCCTTTGTAAAGAACAAGGCGGACGGCGCGCCATGGCTCTTCCTTGTGGAAGCGCAAAAGAACCGCAAGACCGGCCTGCGGGTGGAGCCGGATGTGTTGATCAGCGCCGGTGCGGCGTTATATGGGAGGTAAACTATGGCAGGAACTCTTTATATCGTGGCAACGCCCATCGGCAATCTGGACGATATGCCGCCGCGCGTAGCGGCCACCTTTGGCGCGGCAGACTTTATTGCCGCCGAGGACACCCGTGTGACCATGAAGCTGCTGAACTTTCTGGGCCTGAAAAAGCCCATGGTCAGCTACTATGAGCACGCCCTGCAGAAGGGTGAGGGCATCCTGCGCCGCATTGAGGCAGGCGAGAGCTGCGCCCTGTGCAGTGATGCCGGCATGCCCTGCGTCTCCGACCCGGGCGAGGTGATCGTGCGGGACGCACTGGCCCGGGGCATCAAAGTGGTGCCGGTGCCGGCGGCCTCTGCCTGCGTCACCGCGCTGGCCGTGTCCGGGCAGGACACCTCCCGCTGGGTGTTTGAGGGCTTTCTGCCCGTGAACCGCAAGCAGAAAAAAGAGCGGCTGGCTGAGCTTTTGCAGGAAAAGCGCACCACCATCTTTTACGAAGCGCCCCACAAGCTGCGCACCACGCTGGACGATCTGGCCAATGCCTTTGGCGCAGACCGCAGCATCACCCTGTGCCGGGAGCTGACAAAGCTGCACGAGGATATCTGGAAGACTACCCTCGGCGAGGCGGTGGAGCACTACAAGACCAACGAGCCGCGCGGCGAGTATGTGCTGGTGATGGCCGGTGCGCCGGAGACCGCCGACCCGGAGCAGGAGCTGACGCTGGAGCAGGCAGCGCATCGGGCGCTGGAGCTGACCGGGCAGGGCTTTGGCCCCACCGCCGCAGCCAAGGCGGCGGCACAGGGTACACCTTATTCTAAAAGCGAAGTGTACAAGCAGCTGCTGGTATTGCAACAGGGCCAGCAGGCTGGTGAATGACAGCATCTCAGGTAAATGGTAATAGAGGAGGACCCCTTTTGTGACAAAACTTCTGGTTTTGAGCGACAGCCACGGCGGACGTGCCGCCATTGAGCGCGTGCTGATGAAAGAGAGCAAAAACATCGATGCCCTGATCTTTCTGGGCGACGGCCTGCGGGATCTGGAACTGGCTCTGACGCAGTACCCCAAGCTGCGGGCCTACTCGGTGGCGGGCAACTGCGATTACGGCGCACTGGAACCCACCGACGGCCTTGCCGCCTTTGACGGCGTGGTGATCTTTTACACCCACGGTCATATGTACGGTGTGAAATACGATCTGGATACGCTGGCAGATGCCGCATCTGCCCGGGGTGCCGAGGTGGCCCTGTTCGGCCACACCCACATCCCCCATGCAGAGGCCCGCAGCGGGGTGTTCCTGTTCAACCCCGGCTCCTGCGGCCGGTGTTACACCGGGCCGGACACCTACGGCATCCTGACGCTGGACGAAGGCAAAGTGACCACATACGAACACAAAGAGGTACCCAGACAATGAGCATCAATGAGGTGCGCTATCTGCCGGAATGCGGCAGCACCAACGCTTACGCGAAGGAACATTTTGAAGAATTCGGCCCGGTGGGCGCGGTGTATACCGAGAACCAGACCGCAGGCCGGGGCCGTCTGGGCCGCAGCTGGGTGAACGCCGAGGGCAAGGCCCTGTATTATACAGCAGCCATCCGGGAACCGCTGGCCCAGCCTGCCACCCTGCCGCTGCTGGCAAGCCTTGCCGTGCGCACCCAGCTCAAGCTGCGCTACGGCGTGGACTGCCAGATCAAGTGGCCCAACGACCTTCTTCTCAATGGCAAAAAGGTCGTGGGCATCCTGTGCGAGAGCGTGAGCTACGGCTACCAGCAGCAGGGCAGGGGCATTTTGTGCGGCATCGGCATCAATCTGGCCCAGCCGCAGAGCTACTTTGATGCCGCCGGTCTGCCCAACGGCACCTCGCTGGCGCTGCAGGGGGCAAAGGTGGATCTTTCCACCGACCCCGCATGGCTGGCCGAGGGCCTGACCGACTTTGGTTTTGACCGCAACATGTATGTGTTTGCCCGCGATGGCTTTGCACCCTTCCGGGAGGAATACAAGGCCGCCTGCGTCAATCTGGGCCGCCGGGTCACTTTTGACCTGCCGGACGGCGGGCAGGGTGCCGGTGAAGCTGTCGATGTGGACGAAGAGGGCCGTCTGGTGGTGCGCACCGACAGCGGCGAAGTGCACGTTTTTACCGGCGAAGTATCGGTGCACGGCATCTACGGGGCCGTCTGAGTTTTATAGAACTGTACGCTCCACGCAGACAGTTTTAAGTCTGCATGGAGTTTCTTTGCACATTTTTGCTCGATTTTTCCGCAAAACGCTTGAATTCACGAACTTTTTGTGAATTTGTTGTGTACATTTCCAGTTGCCAATTCAGCCATACTTTAGTATAATAGAGTACGTGCCAGCGTATCCTTTGTTGGATAGGATGCGCGTGTTTTAGGAAATAGGAAAACGGACAGCACAAGCGCCATGCCCCAAAAAGCAAGGCGCTTGTGCTGTCGCAAGGAGTGCAAGCATGAAAGATCAAGAATCCTTCAAGCCGTATATTCCTGCGGAAAAGATCACCGCGGAAATGACGGCGACCTCTGTGATCATGGGCATCATCCTGTCTGTGGTCTTCGGCGCTGCAAATGCCTATCTGGGTCTGCGCGTCGGCATGACTGTTTCTGCCTCCATCCCGGCAGCAGTCATTTCTATGGGCGTGATCCGCGTCCTGCTCAAGAAGAACTCCATTCTGGAGAGCAACATGGTGCAGACCATCGGTTCCGCAGGCGAGAGCCTGGCCGCCGGTGCCATCTTCACCATGCCCGCACTGTTCCTGTGGGCAAAAGAGGGCCTGTGCGACAAGCCCAGCATCCTGGAGATCACCCTGATCGCCCTGTGCGGCGGCATTCTGGGCGTTCTGTTCATGGTGCCCCTGCGCAACGCCCTGATCGTCAAGGAACACGCCACCCTGCTGTACCCGGAAGGCACCGCCTGTGCAGACGTTCTGCTGGCCGGTGAAGAGGGCGGTGCAAACGCCTCCACCGTGTTCTCCGGCATGGGTCTGGCAGCCATCTTCAAGTTCCTCGTGGACGGCCTGAAGATGATCCCCGCCGACATTGCCGTAGCCTTCAGCTCCTTCAAGGGTGCTCTGGGCATGGAAGTGTACCCCGCTCTGCTGGGCGTGGGCTACATCGTCGGCCCCAAGACCGCTTCCTACATGTTTACCGGTTCTCTGGTGGGCTGGATGGTCATTATCCCGCTGATCTGCCTGTTCGGCTCAAACATCTCCCTGTACCCGGCAGCAGCCGGCACCACCATTGCTGATCTGTATGCAGCAGGCGGTGCAGACGCTATCTGGTCCAACTACGTCAAGTATATCGGCGCAGGTGCCATTGCTACCGGCGGTATCATCTCGCTGATCAAGAGCCTGCCTCTGATCGCATCCACCTTCCGTGATGCCATGAAGAGCATGAAGGGCGGCAGTGCTTCCGGCACCTCCCGTACCGAGAAGGACATGCCCATGCCCTTTATTCTGGGCGGCATCCTGCTCATCATCCTCATCATCTGGCTGGCTCCGGCAATCCCCGTCAGCCCGCTGGGTGCTCTGCTGATCGTCATCTTCGGCTTCTTCTTCTCCACCGTCTCTGCACGTATGGTCGGCATGATCGGCAGCTCCAACAACCCGGTCTCCGGCATGACCATTGCCACCCTGCTGATCGCTACCATGATCCTGAAGGCCACCGGCAACGTTGGCATCGAGGGCATGATCGGCTCCATGGCAATCGCATCTGTCATCTGCATCTGCGCTGCCATTGCTGCAGATACCTCTCAGGATCTGAAAACCGGCTACCTGCTGGGTGCGACCCCGGTCAAGCAGCAGATCGGCGAGCTGATCGGCGTTGTTGCTGCCGGTCTGGCCATCGGCGGTGTGCTGTACCTGCTGGACAGCGCATGGGGCTACGGTGGTGCTGAGGTCCCCGCACCGCAGGCTACCCTGATGAAGATGATCGTTGAGGGCATCATGGGCGGCAACCTGCCCTGGAACCTGGTGTTCACCGGTGTGTTCCTTGCCATTGCCCTGGAGATCCTGCGCATCCCTGTGATGCCGTTCGCCATCGGCCTGTATCTGCCCATCTACCTGAACACCTCCATCATGATCGGTGGTGCTGTGCGCTGGTTCATGGACAGCCGCAAGAACGTTGACGCTGCCACCAAGGAAGAGCAGACTACCAACGGCACCCTGTTCTGCGCCGGTATGATCGCAGGCGAGGGCCTTGTGGGCATCCTGCTGGCTATGTTTGCCGTGTTCGGCATCAGCACTGCCCTGAGCATTGATCTGGGCAACATTGGCGGCGTGGTTCTGATGATCGTCATGATCGCATGCCTGCTGGCCTTCTCCATGAAGAAAAAGAAGAACTGATGCGTAAGAAAAAGCAGTCCATCAACTATCTGGACCTTATTCCGCAGCGGGCGGAAACCCTGCGCTGGCACACAGACGAAGCCACCGGCCTTATCACCCTTGAGGTGGAGAACACCGGTGTGTTCAATACGATCGCGCAAAAAGTGTTTCATAAACCGCGCACCACACAGGTGCATCTGGACGAGACCGGCAGCTATCTCTGGCCGCTGATCGACGGCCAGAAGACCGTTGCACAGCTTGCTGACTGCATGAAGCAGCAGTTTGGTGAAAAAGCTGAACCGCTGTACCCGCGCATCATCAAGTATTTCCAGATCGTGGAATCTTACCACTTCATCCAGTTTCTGAACAAGTAAGCAAAAGCGGCACATCGGGCCTTTGTGCAAGGCTCCGAGTGCCGCTTTTTGCTGTTCTTTATTGTTTTTTGCAGTTTGCCGTGGTATTCTGTAATCGCCGCATCTGCGACCACGGCATTTTATCTGCGGCGCTTTCTCCTTTTAAGGTTCAGTGAACCGCCGCCGGCCGCAAGCGTGAGCACCATCATTGCAAACAGGATGAGCACCAGCGCGCACAGCAGAAGCACTGTCGCCTTCATGTCGGTGCGGAAATCGGAGACATACTCCTTGTGGGTCACAAGGTCTACCGTGCCCACCTCGTAGCCGTCCAGATAAACAGTGGCCGAGCCGATCACACTGCCGCTTTTGACGGTAGCGGAAACACTTTCCGGCAGGTCGAAGGAGTAGGTAACGATATCGTCTGCGTGGCCGTAGCCGCTGACCGGCGCAGCGGCATACAGCGCCACCGCCGGTTCGGTGCGGCACTTGGTCAGCGCCACGGTGGTGAGCTCGGTCTGGGTATCCACCAGCGGACGGTCCGCAAAGCTGGCAAAGGCCCAGTCGAACAGATCATCGCACTCGGCAAAGAGGTGGTCCAGCGTATCGCAGCCAAGGATCACCAGCCCGTAGGTGTGGCCGTCCTTTTCCGCAAAGGCCACGATGCAGCGGCCTGCCAGCGTGGTAAAGCCGCCCTTGACCCACCGGACATACTCCCGGTAGTTAGCGCTCTCGCTGTTCATCAGGCTGTTGGAGCTGCTGATGGTGTACTCGGCCTTGCGCAAGTTGGTAGCCGGCAGGACATAGCTGGCGGTGCCCGCCACCTGTGCAAAGGTCTGGTTTGCCGCACAGGCGGCGGCGATCTTTGCCAGATCCTGCGCGGTGGACACGTTGCCGTAGTCAAACAGGCCGTGGGCACAGGTAAAGTTCGTGCCGGTGCAGCCCAGCTCCTCGGCACGGGCGTTCATCTGCTTGACGAAATCCAGCACGCTGCCGCCCACATCGTAGGCAATGACGCTGGCGGCGTCGTTGGCGCTGACGATGAGCATGGCGTTCAGCAGGTCGATGCGGCGCACCGTCTCGCCGATGCGCAGGCCCATAGTGGTGCCGTTGGCGTTCTGGATGTCCCGGAACTCCTGGGTCAGCGCGGTGGGCACGGTCACTTCACCGTTCAGATCCTTGCCGCTTTCCAGCAGCAGCAGGGCCGTCATGAGCTTGGTCAGGCTGGCAACATACTGCTGCTGGTCAGCATTCTGGTTCAGGATGGTCTTGCCGGTGTCGGCGTTGAACAGGTACACCGCCTCGGTCTCGCTGGCAGTCTGGATGGGCATGGGATATACCGCAAGGCCCGGCAGTGCAGCAGCAGCGGCCAGTGCCAGCGTGAGCACCAGCGCCGTCATGCGGCGGAAGATGGTGTTTTTGAACATGAGCTTGCCCCCTTGTATCTGCTTGCCGACGCACGGCAAAAATTTTTGTTTTGAAACAGCTCCTACTTGCCGGAAAGGCTCTGGCTTGCTATACTACTTTAAAGAATACCATAAACCAGCCAAAAGAGAAAGAGAGAAAGGCGGTTTTTAACAATGTTTCTGTCCTTTTGTGGAAAAGTTCCCCGCGACGAGGGGGCTGCTTTTGTTGCGCCCAACGCCACCGTGCAGGGAGATGTGATCCTGAAAGCCGGTTCCACGGTGTGGTACGGTGCTGTGCTGCGCGGCGACGACGGCACTTTGACCATTGGCGAAAACTCCAACGTGCAGGATAATGCCGTGCTGCACTGTGATGTGGGCGGTGCTGTAATGCTGGGCAAAAGCGTCACCGTGGGCCACAGTGCCCTTGTGCACGGGTGCACGGTAGGGGACGGCAGCCTCATCGGGATGCACGCCACCCTGCTCAACCACTGCGTCGTGGGCAAAAACTGCATCATCGGCGCGGGTGCGCTGGTGCCGGAGGGCATGGTCATCCCGGACGGCTCGGTGGCCGTGGGCGTGCCCGCAAAGGTCATCAAGCAGGTGAGCCCCGCACAGATCGAGGCCAACCTGCACAACGCCGCCCACTATGTGGAGCACGGCAGAGTGCACGCAGCACAGTGCAAAATGGATTGACCCCCGTTTTTAGCCATGATATACTGTACAAAAAGCCCTTGTTTTGGGGGCAGGAGGTAAAAAACATGAAAAATCTTTCAAGACGCGCATTCCTTAAGCTTTCCGGCGCAGCACTGCTTGCGGCAGGGCTCACCGGCACCCTGACCGCCTGCGGCGGCACAGGCAGCATTGACATCCCCGGCACTGTGAACGGCATCGGATACGTAAGCGGAAGCGCAAACCGCACGATCCTTGGCACGCAGGAATACGGCACCATCCATGTGGTCAAGGTGGTTGTCACCCTGAAAAACGTCAGCAGCCGTGCCGTCACCCTGACCGCCGACAACTTCCCGGCTGAGATCGACCATTCTGCTGCATCGCCCATCTACTTTGGCTTTGCGGACAACGCCAGCGGCGACAGCTGGTGGACCCAGAAGGACTACGAATTGCAGCCGAACGAAGAAAAGACCTTTGTGCTGATCTACCGCATCAGCGAGAGTGCCTACAACAGCTGGTTCAAGCAGGTTCATACTGTCAGCCTCACCTTTACCAGCGGCCACCAGAAGGTGACCGGCAGCTACTCCTCCGAGACCGGTGAGCTGGTGGTGGGCGAAGTAGAAAAGGCATAAGGGAAAAACTGCGATTCAGATTGACACTTTGCACCTTATCTACTATAGTGAAAGTGACAGTCTGCCGCATTCTGGAATACCAGAATCTTTTGTACACCGCGCTGTTTGGTTTTTATCATTGGGAGAATTTTGTAAAAAGTTCATTGCAGGATGTTTTTTCACAAAAAAGTAATGACTTTTCACTTAAAATCGGGTATACTATATCCTGCGGGGAGGCGGGGCCGCAACCGTCTTTCCGCACATGATTCCTCCTCACACCAAAGCAATACCCCAAACAGAAACTCCCTCCGGTGTACCGCAAGCGCCGGAGGGAGTTTCTGTTTGCATCAGCTTTTGTATTTTATGATTTCCTGCAATCAAAGGAGAGATTTTTATGTCTGAACTGATCACCCGCCGTACTTTTTTAAAGGCCACTGGTGCCGCCGCACTGGTCGCTGCCGCAGGCGGCATGCTGGCAGGCTGCGGCGAAGGTTATGGTGCAACCCCCGGCAACCCGACCCTGCCCGCCATCGACACCGGTACTTATGCTACATTCGGCAACACCTATGTGGATATGGGGCCGCTGACTGGCACTTGGGTCTCCCGTACTACTTACGAATCGGACGGATGGCGGCATAATTATCTTTACACCGGCCTTTCTATTGATAACACCTATAACACAACTACTTCCGTTACGATTCATACCAGTAATTTTACCTGCAAACATAACGGTGCTACCGAATCTGGTCTGAAAGTGTGCAGTCTGGACAATTTTGGCCTGAACAGGGCCGGAACCGGTTTCCAGTATGTTTCTTCCGTAACCGTTGCCAGAGGTGACCGTAAAACGTTTCCTATCTATATTGACCTTGGCCCGGTGAATACAACTTCCCTCAATGTCAGAGGCATTTTTACGGTTGAGCTGAAACTGGGCGGAAAAACGGTCACCTTTAAATATCAGCCCATCTACGAAGACCCCTCTATTGAATAAAAATCATGATGCTAAAAACCGGAAGGGCACAACGCTCTTCCGGTTTTTCTTTTTGCATTACAGCGCGCGGAACTTTGCCGCAAACACGCTGAGCACAATTTTAGGGTTCACCTGCGCGCCAAGGCGCTGGATGGCGGCTTCGGCCAGCCGCAGGGCACGCTGGGCGGCAATGCCCTGCACCGGTGCGTGGGGGCTTTGCCGCAGGCCCGCTGCCGCCACCGCACGGAAGTCCGTCAGCAGGGCGGCGGCACCGGCCTTGTCCTTTTCGTAGGCGGCCAGCAGGCAGGCTGCGGCATAGCTGTCACGGTCGGCAGCGGCCTTTGCCAGCTGCAGGGCCTTTTCCACCTGCGCGGTGCGGGCTTCGTCCTGTGCGGCGGCAAGCACCGTGCCAATGTGACCGTCGAACAGTTCGCTGTACAGCGCGGCCGTCTTTTTGTCCACCCCCTGTGCGGCGCAGTAGCGGGCGCACTGCTCCGGCGAGACAGGAGCCACTGCAAAGCTGACGCAGCGGCTTCGGATGGTGGGCAGCACGCTTGCCAGCGAATCCGCCGTAAGCAGGAACAGCACCCCCTCCGGCGGCTCTTCCATCACCTTCAGCAGGGCATTGGCGGATTCCTCGTTCATCTTTTCCACATGGTAGAGCAACACGGCACGGCCCTCGGCCGAAAGGCTGGTGTTGAAGATCTCGCTGCGCATAGCCTTGACCTGACTGACCAGATATTTGCCGCCTGCGCCCATACCGGCAACGCTGATCGCTTCACGCACGATGCCGGTCTCCACATGGCCGCTGTCGCGGTCGCCGGGCTTACCCACAGCACGGCAGCATTCGCCCCGCAGAAGGGCCTCAGCGGGCACTCCGCCTGCAGGGTAAAGATAATCTGCCGCAATGCAGCGGGCCGCAAAACCGGCTCCAAGGCCCTCTTCTCCCACCAGCAGCACGCTGTGGGTCAGGCGGCGGGCTGCCAGCATCAGCTGCACGCTGCTTTTCAGTTCTGCATTGCCCTCCATGCGGTCCAGCATCATGGTGTTTCTCCTTACCTTCTGTTTCTCCGCTTCCACTGCTCACGGCGTACCCACGCGCGGACGGAACGATAGGCCATCGGGCCAAAGAACAGCCAGACGTTCGCCATGCTGAGCAGCAGGCTCAGCTTTTGCGGCAGCGGCGCGCCCAGAAAGCTGAGCACCCACAGTGCTGCCGCAAAAAAGCCAAAGTATTTTACCCGGATGGGGATGACAAAGAACAGCAGCACCTGCACCTCCGGGTACAGCACGGCAAAGGCCAGCAGCAGCGAAAGGGACAGGCAGTAGGTGCTGCCGGTCACGCCGGTGAGCAGGCAGGCCAGCACAGTGCCCAGCATCCCGGAGAGCAGATACACCGTATAGCGGAAATCGCCCCACTCCCGTTCCAGCGCCGTGCCGATGAACCATGTGAAATAGATGCCCAGCACCGCGCTGAGGATGCTGCCGCCGTAAGAGGGGATGAACGCAAAGGTGATGATGCGCCAGATCTGGCCGCGCAGCAGAAAATAGCGGCTGAGTGCCAGCCAGACACTGATGGTCTGGTTGACAAACAGCTCGATGGCCAGCACAAGGATCTGCCCGCCCACCAGAATGTTGGTCAGGTTCGGGATGCTGAAGCGGCCGTATTTGCGCTCCAGCTGGTTGAGCCAATTGTTCATATAAGGTGCCTCCAACGCATTGTATTCCGATATCGGTGAGTTTTGCCGCATTTTTCTGCTGTTATTGTACCATGATTGGCCGGGGCATTCAAGGCAATGCCACAGTGTGGAAAACCGCCGCATCTTCCGCCCAAAAATACAGCTGTCAAGCGGATCTTGCGGCACAAAAGCACAACCGGAAAGTGTATGGATTTTCCTGTCTGGAATGAACTTTTCACTTTTTCCACCGGGTTTTCCACCGTTTTTGTGAAGAAAAGGGCAAGTTTTCCATGAGGTTTTCCACTTTTTCCACCGGGTTTTCCACAACAAAAGGGCATCAGCCCTATACACACCGTAATTCAGGCCGCAGCTTTCTGGTAAGTTTTGGGCAAAAATGCGGGCATTCTGCCTTTTATAAAAAAGAAAGTCGAAGGATTTTCTTTGTATTCTACAAACCGTTCCTGAGCGGTGATTTATTTTTCTCCAATCTGGAATGAACCGGTCACAAGTTTTCAACACCTGGCCGCTGCCGTTTTTCTGTGTGGAAAAGGCGGGGAAACATGCAGTTTTCCACACCGGAAAAAGCAATGCCGGGCAGTCACTTCAAGACCGTCCGGCATTGCTCTATTGTTTACATCATATTGTGGAACACCAGCTGTGCGATCTGGAAATACAGGATCAGGCTGCAGGCATCCACGATCGTGGTGATGAAGGGGGTAGCCATGATGGCCGGGTCGGCACCCAGCTTCTTGGCTGCCAGCGGCAGCATACCGCCCACCAGCTTTGCCAGAATGACGCTGAAGAACAGCGATACGCTGACCACGATGGCATAGCCCATCACGTTGGCGTACTGGCCGGGGAACAGGAAGGTGTACATCAGGTAGATGCGCAAGCCGTTCACGATGCCCAGCACCGCGCCCACGATGGCAGACACCCGCAGCTCCTTGCCCAGCACCTGCAGAAAGTCGCTGGGCTCCACCTCGCCCAGAGCCAGACCACGCACCATCAGGGTGCTGATCTGGTTGCCGCAGTTGCCGGCGGTATCCATCAGCATGGGCATGAAGGAGACCAGCAGGGGCAGGCTGACAAAGGCCTCCTCATAGTGGGTGGTGACCATGCCGGTAAAGGTGGCGGACAGCATCAGGATCAGCAGCCATGGGATGCGCTGCTTTGCGTGGGTCCAGACGCTGGTGCCGAAGTAGGTGGTGGCATCGTCGTCCGGCAGAATAGCAGCCATCTTCTGCATATCCTCGGTGCTCTCGTCGGTCAGAACGTCGATTGCATCGTCGATGGTGATGATACCCACGAACATGCCCTCGTTGTCCAGAACAGGCATGGCGGTAAAGTCGTAGCGCTGCATCTCACGGGCCACGTACTCCTGATCGTCGGTCACTTTCACAGTGACCACGTTATCATCCATGATCTCGGTGATGGGAGTATGCGGCTCTGACAGCAGCAGGCTTCGGGCAGAAACAACGCCCTTCAGGCGGTTGCGCTCCACCACGTAGCAGGTGTACACGGTCTCTGCGTTTTCGCCCTGCTTGCGGATGGCTTCAAAGGCCTGCGCCACGGTCATATCCTCGCGCAGACGGACATATTCGGGGGTCATTAGGCTGCCGGCAGAGCTTTCGGGGTAGTTCAGCAGCTTGTTCAGGCTCTCACGGGTCTGCTTGGAGGATTTCTCCAGCACCCGCTTCACCACGCCTGCCGGCATATCCTCCAGCAGGTCGGCGGCATCGTCCAGACTCATTTCTTCAATGGCACCCACCAGCTCCACATCTGAGAAGGCGTTCACCAGATCGTCGCGGGCCTCGTCGGACATATAGGCAAAGGCCTCGGTGGCCACTTCCTTTTTGAGCAAGCGGAACACCACAAGGCGGTTGTTTTCGTCCAGCTCTTCCAGCAGCTCGGCCAAGTCGGCAGGCTGCTCTTCCTCGGTCACTTCGCGCAGCTTGACATACTGCTTCTTGATGAGCAGCTTGAGCAGGCGGCTCTTGGTGAGCATCTCAGGGTTGGCCTTGACCTCTTCGTCGTTGGCTTCCTCTTTTTCGGCCTCGCGCATATCCTGCTTGAGGTCTTCCGTAGCTTCCTCGTTCAGATCTTCAGCCAGCTTCTGGCGGACCTCGGCGGGGATATCAGCAGGCAGCTCCTGCACCGGCAGCGCCTGTTCCGCAGCATCAGCCGTCAGCTTCTTTTCTTCCATATCCATTGGGCGTACCTCCTCAGTTTTTACGGAACAGGAGCAGCTCCTGTATCCGGAGGACGCAGCAGATCGGGAAACAAAAAACGCGCCGCCTTGCCTGCCGGAATGCCGCAAACGCCGCATTCTGCGCACACAAAGCCGCGCCTTCCTCTGCTCTGTTTTGCGGAAAGATGCACCGTTGAAGCGGTGCTTTTCCGCAAGGCTCAGCGAAGGAGGCGAACGGTTGGGGAAAACGCAGTTGTTTTTGTTTTCTGATCCACCGCGCCGGTGGTTCTACTTCGACTATGATCCGGGTCCATTTTCCTGCGTTCACCTCCAAGTTTTCATACTCATTTTTATTATAGCGCCGCAAAAAAACGGGGTCAACCCTAAACCACCGATTTACCAGAATTTTGCAAAACAAAACACCCTCTTCCGTGTTGCGGCACACGAAAAAGGGTGTTTTGTTTGGATATTGCCTTGGTGTGAGGAGGAATCATGTTACTTGGGTAAGCGGTTGCGGCCCCGCTTCCCATGGCAAAAGTATAACAGCTTTCACAATTGAATTCGTTAAGAAGCTATGAAGAAACTGTAAAAAGGGAATGGTATCTTTTGGAAGATTTTGTGATAGGCTTTTTCGGTTGACGTTCGATTTCCGTGCACAAAAATACGCCCCGGTCACCTTGCGGTGAACGGGGCGCTAAAAACGATATTCGTTTTTTACTGCGGCAAGATTCCTGCAAAGCAGGTCTTATGCAGCAGGTGGAGCAAGGTATCTGCAAGCAGACCTTATGCTCCTGACACACGCGGTGTGTGCTTTCAAGGACCCTCGCGGGCGCTTTGGTATCTCATATCCCGCTGCGGTGCTCCGCACGGAACAAAGCACCGCCCGGGAAGTGAAATCAGATAGAACTCGTATGGCGAATGCTGTACTTCAGCACATCACCTGCATGGATGGATGCGTTTCTCCGCTTCGTACCGCTGCATTGCGCAGTAACCGCCGGTACGGGGCAGCCGCCCTCTTGCATTGTGGGGCTAAGGTGCCGCAAATATCTGCATCCAAAGCGCAGAAGAATGCTTACTTGTACAGGTCGACCAGACGGGTCAGGTGCTCGTAGCGGTCGTTTGCAACTTCCTGGTTGCGTGCGAACAGCTCCTTAGCACGGTCGGGGAATGCACGAGTCAGGCGGCTGTAACGGGTCTCGTTAGCCAGCAGTGCCTGATACTTCTCGTTATCCACAGCCTTGGAGGTCAGGGTGAACGGATTCTTGCCCTGAGCCTTGTTTGCCGGGTTGAAGGTGAACAGGTTCCAGTAACCGGCCTCAACTGCCTTCTTCATCTCGTTCTGGCAGTTGGTCATGCCGCCCTTGACACCGTGCAGCTCGCAGGGAGCGTAGCCGATGATCAGAGACGGGCCGGGGTAAGCCTCAGCCTCAGCGATGGCCTTGACAGCCTGAGCCGGGTTAGCACCCAGTGCGATCTGAGCAACATAGATGTAACCGTAGGTCATAGCGATCTCGGACAGGCT
Source organism: Faecalibacterium sp. OF03-6AC (assembly GCF_003478175.1). Classification (NCBI taxonomy): domain Bacteria; kingdom Bacillati; phylum Bacillota; class Clostridia; order Eubacteriales; family Oscillospiraceae; genus Faecalibacterium; species Faecalibacterium sp. OF03-6AC. Next base: position 30,224 of record NZ_QUEN01000012.1, read on the forward strand.
CTTCTTGCTGATTTCCTTACCAGCAGCAGCGAACTGGCAGACTTCACCAATGTTGGAAGCCTTGGATGCCTGTCCACCGGTGTTGGAGTACATCTCAGTATCGAAGACCATCACGTTGACATCCTCGCCGGAAGCCAGAACGTGATCCAGACCACCGAAGCCGATGTCGTATGCCCAGCCGTCACCACCGAAGATCCAGACGGACTTCTTGGCGATGTACTGCTTGCTCTTCAGGATCTCTGCAGACTTCTCGCAGCCGGCAGCAGCAGCCTTCTCCAGCTCAGCGATCAGGGCCTTTGCGGGCTCGTCGTTGGCCTTGGTGTTGTTCTTGGTTGCGATGAACTGCTCGTAAGCAGCCTTCAGCTCAGCAGAAGCCTTGTCGGAACCAGCAACCTCTGCGATCTCCTTGATCAGGTTCTCGCGGATGGTCTTCTGGCCGATGTACAGGCCCAGACCATGCTCTGCGTTATCCTCGAACAGGGAGTTGCACCATGCAGGACCATGGCCGCTGTCCTTGTTGACGGTGTACGGAGAGATGGAAGCGGTGCCGCCCCAGATAGAGGAGCAGCCGGTAGCGTTGGAGATGTACATCTTCTCGCCGAACAGCTGAGTGATCAGGCGAGCATAAGAAGTCTCGGCACAGCCTGCGCAGGAGCCAGAGAACTCCAGCAGCGGCTGGTTGAACTGAGAACCGATGACGGTATCGTCAGCAAACTTGGAAGGCTTCTTGGAGATGTTGGCCACGCAGTAGTCGAACACTGCCTGCTGATCGGCCTGGCTGTCCTGCGGCACCATGGTGATAGCCTTGGTGGGGCAGACGGTGACGCACTCGCCGCAGCCCATGCAGTCCAGAGGAGACACAGCCATAACAAACTTGTACTCGTTTGCGGGCTTGTTGTCGCGGCTCTTGGTCTGTGCAGGAGCAGCTGCCAGCTCGTCGGCGGTCAGCTGGAAGGGACGGATGGTAGCATGAGAGCAGACGAATGCACACTGGTTACAGCCAACGCACTTTGCAGCATCCCACTCGGGGACGTTGACAGCGGTGCCGCGCTTCTCGTATGCAGAAGCGCCCTGCTCCCACTCGCCGTTTGCATTTGCCACGAAGGAAGAGACAGGCAGGCTGTCGCCGTCCATACGGGCAATGGGCTCCATGACCTCACGGATCTGCTTGACCAGCTCCGGACGGCCGGTGAGAGCCTTGGGTGCGGGATCAGCCTCGGGGTTGGACCAGGATGCGGGCACGTCCACCTTGTGGATGGCGTCAACGCCTGCATCGATAGCCTTCCAGTTCATCTCAACGACGTCCTGGCCCTTCTTGCCGTAGCTCTTCTGAGCTGCCTGCTTCATGAAGTTGACGGCATCCTCGATGGGCATGACGTCAGCCAGCTTGAAGAATGCAGACTGCAGGATGGTGTTGGTGCGCTTGCCCATGCCGATCTCGATAGCCTTATCGATAGCATTGATGGTATACAGCTGGATGTTGTTGTCAGCAATATACTTCTTTGCCTCGGCGTTCAGGTGCTGGCCCAGCTCCTCATCGGACCACTGGCAGTTGATCATGAACACGCCGCCGGGCTTGACATCCTGGACCATCTTCATGCCCATGTGGATGTAAGCGGGGTTGTGGCAGGCCACGAAGTCAGCCTGGTTGATGTAGTAGGGGCTGCGGATGGGCTTGTCGCCGAAACGCAGATGGCTGATGGTCACGCCGCCGGTCTTCTTGGAGTCATACTGGAAGTATGCCTGAACATACTTGTCGGTATGGTCGCCGATGATCTTGACGGAGTTCTTGTTAGCACCGACAGTACCGTCGCCGCCCAGACCCCAGAACTTGCACTCCTTGGTGCCAGCAGCTGCGGTGATGGGAGCGGGCTTGACTTCCGGCAGAGACAGGAAGGTGACGTCATCGGTGATACCCAGAGTGAAGCGCTCCTTGGGCTGATCCTTCTCCAGCTCCTTGAACAGAGCAAAGATGGAGGACGGCGGGGTATCCTTGCTGCCCAGACCGTAACGGCCGCCGGTCAGAACGACATCGTTCAGGCCAGCCTCACGCAGGGTAGCGGCAACATCCAGGTACAGGGGCTCGCCCAGAGAGCCGGGCTCCTTGGTGCGGTCCAGCACAGCCACCTTCTTGGCGGTCTTGGGCAGGACCTTCAGCAGGGAAGCGGAGACCCAGGGACGGTACAGGCGGACCTTGACGATACCGACCTTCTCGCCCTTGGCGTTCAGGTAGTCGATGACCTCATCAGCAACGTCGCAGATGGAGCCCATAGCCACGATCACACGGTCAGCATCGGGTGCGCCGTAGTAGTTGAACAGATCGTAGTTGGTGCCCAGCTTTGCGTTGATCTTGGCCATGTACTTCTCAACAACAGCAGGCAGAGCGTTGTAAACGCTGTTGCATGCCTCACGATGCTGGAAGAACACGTCGCCGTTCTCGTGGGAGCCGCGCATCTTGGGGTTCTCGGGGTTCAGAGCCTTCTTACGGAACTCCTCCACAGCCTCCATGTTGCACATTTCCTTCAGATCGGCGTAATCCCACTTCTCGATCTTCTGGTACTCATGAGAAGTACGGAAGCCATCGAAGAAGTTCAGGAAGGGAACCTTGCCCTCGATGGCGCACAGATGTGCGACAGGGGACAGATCCATGACTTCCTGCACGCTGCTCTCGACCAGCATTGCAAAGCCGGTCTGACGGCATGCCATAACGTCGCTGTGATCACCAAAGATGTTCAGGGACTGGGTAGCAACGGTACGTGCAGAAACATCGAACACGCAGGGCAGCTGCTCAGCAGCGATCTTGTACATGTTGGGGATCATCAGCAGCAGGCCCTGAGAAGCGGTGAAGGTGGTGGTAACAGCACCTGCACCCAGAGAGCCGTGCACAGCGCCAGCAGCGCCGGCCTCAGATTCCATCTCGACGACCTTGACCTGATTGCCGAAGATGTTCTTCTGGCCAGCTGCGGACCACTGGTCCACAGAGTCAGCCATCGGAGAAGACGGGGTAATGGGGTAGATGGCAGCCACGTCCGTGTAGGCATACGCTACATGGGCGGCAGCGGTATTGCCATCCATAGTTTGCTTTGCTCTAGGCATTTTTCTTCCTCCATTATTCAGAATTTGGTACCTTTTGCGCGGGGCAATATGCCCCACATGGGACCGGAGAACCCCATAAAGGCACTATTGCTTGTATACTATAATAGCAAATTCCGCCCATAAAGTAAACGCAAACCGCTCAACAAACGCACCAAAAATAAAGAAATTTTTTTAGCGCTTTTGTACGTCTTTAGTTCGTTAAAGTGAGCAATGGCGCGGATTTTCCGGTTTTGGCCTGCCTGCTTTGCCAGATCCTGTGATTTTTTTCGCAAAAAGAGGAATTTCCCCTCCCGTGAAAATGCGTTTGGAGCACAAGGGCAGCGTCCTCGCCCTCTCCGTCTGCTCACTGCGTTCGCATCCACCTCGTTCCCCTTTCTGTCGCTTGCGCGACATCTTCCCCCGACCGGGGGAAATCTGTCAAAGGGAGAGGCCTTGGCAAAGAGATGAAGTTTGCATGGACTGCCAAGGGCTCCCACTTTGGGGGAGCTGGCAAAGCCGACAGGCTTTGACTGAGAGGGCGAGCCCGCTAAAGGTTTCTCCTCTCTCTCTTATATTTATCATCTCTTTATTGACAACAAACCTCATTTTGCCGTAAACTGAAGCCATAGAAAACCGGCGCTGTGCCGGGCAAAGAGGGTAATAGAATGGAGAAGACCGTGCATTATGAAAAAACACTCACCAGCGAGGTGCTCTTCGAGGGCCGGGTGATCACCCTGACAAAAGACACTGCTCTGCTGGAAAACGGCAAGACTGCCGAACGCGAAGTGGTGCATCACCACGGCGGTGCGTGCATCCTGCCCTATTTTGAGGACGGCACCATCTGCATGGTGCGCCAGTTCCGCTACGCCATGCAGCAGGAGCTGTGGGAGCTGCCTGCCGGCAAGCTGGAAAAGGGTGAGGACCCCTTTGAAGCCGCCAAGCGGGAGCTGGGCGAGGAGTGCGGCCTGACCGCGGACAATTATATCTCTCTGGGCCAGTTTTTCCCCACCGTGGGCTATGACACCGAAGTGATCTACACATGGGTCGCCACCGGCCTGCACAAGACCCAGATGCATCTGGATGCCGATGAATTCCTGACCCCTGACCGTGTGCCGCTGGATAAAGCTTATGAGATGGTCATGAGCGGCGAGATCCGGGACGGCAAGACCATTGCCGGTATCCTGAAGCTCAAGGCCCTGATCGCCGAGGGCAGGCTGTGAACATCCTGTACGAAGATGCCGCCCTTGTGGTGCTGGACAAGCCCGCCGGACTTTCCAGCGAAGAGGGCGTGCCCGCAGCCCTGCGGCAGCTGTGGGGCCAGCCGGATGCCTTTGTGGGGGTGGTGCACCGGCTGGACACGGGTGTGTCCGGCCTGATGGTGTTTGCCAGAACGCCCGGGGCTGCGGCCGCACTCAGCCGTCAGATCACCCAGAGCCAGAACGCCTACGCTGTGCAGGATGGCAGGGCCGAAGGGAAGCCGGAAGTGCCGCAGTTCATCAAGCGGTATCGGGCCGTCATTGCAGGCGGGCCGGACGAAGCACTGCCCGCCGAAGGCGCCCTGCGGGACTGGCTGTTCAAGGACAGCCGCAAAGGCCGGGTATTCCCTGTGAGCCGCCCGCGCAGAGGTGTGCGGGAAGCCGTGCTGGAATACCGCATCGTGAAAACGGCAGGAGAGATGAGCCTTGCTGAGATCACGCTGCACACCGGCCGCACCCATCAGATCCGGGTGCAGTTTGCATCCCGGAAGCATCCGCTGACCGGAGACGGCAAATACGGAAGCCGCGTAAAAGGCAGCATTGCCCTGCAGAGCTGTGGCCTGCAGTTTTTGCACCCGGAGACCGGAAAGCCTATGGCATTTACGCTGCCGCTCCCGGAGGGTGCGTTCTGGAAAACGTTTGAAGGATAATGCATTTCCATTAGGTGAGAGGTATGGAACAATACAAAACTGATGCTGAGATCTATGCTGTACTGGAGCGGGAGATCATTGACCTGACCATCCGCCCCGGCTCTTCGCTGAGCGAAAATCCGCTCTGTGCCCGCTTTGGCGCACCGCGCACCCTGATCCGGGTGGTGCTGCAGAAGCTGCAGGAAAACGGGCTGGTAAAGATCGTGCCTTACAAGGGCACTACCGTTACCCGGCTGAACCGCCGCATCGTGGACGAACTGATCTACGAGCGCACCGCCGTGGAAGCCCGCGTATTGCGGGATTTTTCGCCCCGGTGCACCCCCGAGCAGCGGGCGTTGATCCGCAGGCGGGTGGAAGCCTACGAAGCCCTTGCGGCTATGGAGAGCCCGGATTACAACAAGCTGTACGAGGCCGACCGTGCCCTGCACGGGACATGGTTTGCGGCCATGGATAAAATGTACCTGTGGAGCACCCTGCAGAACGCCCACGCCGACTACAGCCGCTTCCGGATGCTGGACACCATGACCACCGGCGGTCTTGCCGAGGTGATCGCAGACCACCGCAACCTGATGAACGCCATCGAACGGTGCGACCTTGCTGCCTTCGAGCCACTGGTGGAACGGCACCTCTACGGCGGCATCCGGCGGCTTGGCTCCAAGCTGACCGAGGAATATGCCGATTATTTTGAGCCGGAAAAGTAATTGTTCTATGTGGAACATTTTATAAAACGAAAGGACACAGTGCATTGCAGCGCCGTGCCCTTTTGTTTTATGCTGTCTGAATTTCAGAACACCCCGGAAATAAAAATTTCCAGACCAATGCCAATGAGGATGATGCCGCCCAGAATGGATGCCTTGCCGGAGAGCTTGGTGCCAAACTTTTTGCCGATGTGCAGGCCCGCCATGCAGATAAAGAAGGTGACCACCGCAATGATGAGCGATGCCGCCAGAGCCATCAGCCAGCCGTACTCCGAAATGGTGAAGCCGACGGAAAGAGCATCGATGCTGGTAGCCACGCCCTGCATGAACAGTGCACCCGCACTCAGCTCTGCTGCTTCTTCGGCCTCTTCGCCCTTGATGCCATCCACAAGCATCTTGCCGCCAATGTAGCCCAGCAGAGCCAGCGCGATCCACGGGATGAACTTTTCAAACGAAGAGAACAGCTCCACAATGGTGTGCACGCACACCCAGCCCGTCATGGGCATCACGGCCTGAAAAAGGGCAAAGGTGCCCGCGATCCTGCACATGGTTCCCCTGCTCATGCGGGGGTCGTGCAGGCCGTTTGCCATAGACACCGAGAACGCATCCATTGCAAGGCCCACGCCCAGCAGGGCACTGTTGAAGAAAAATACAAAACTCCATTCCATATTGTCTGCCTCCTGAATCTGACCAGAATATCGGGCAATACAAAACCCGGTCACGGGCGCACATGTACGTCCGGGACCGGGTGATTTTTTGAAACCAACTCCATGTGCACGGGCGCTGTTCTATGCGCCAAAAACACATGAGTCTCGCAAATGAAAGCAAGCCAGACCGGAACCAACGGTCATCATGTTGACTTGCTGCGCTCTGCAAAAGCGCCTGCTACTCCCCCACGGGTATTTGTGATTGTTTTGCCATTGTAGCATATCTTTGCAGGGAAGTCCAGACAAACCTGCGCGGTTACACGGTATTTTTCCATCGGCGGGCAAAATACCAGTCCTGTGAAATAATAAAACACAGGGTGTTGCCCAGTGCCCTCAGGGTAACAGCATGTTCCTGACGCAAGGCCCGGCGGGCGCAGCGCTCGTACTCCCGCGCCTGCTGCATCCGGGCACTCCGGCGCTCTTCGGCGGTCAGGTGCATTCCCACATCGATCAGGGAGTGCAGCAGTGCCCAGTACAGCTCACACAGCGAACCCGTGATACCATGGCGGCGGACGCACTCGAACACAGTATAGTTTGCTTCCACACGGTCGAGATTGCGCAGGGTGACTTTGCTGTTGACGATGCTGCCCGCCACCTTGCGGTAAAGGTACAGCACATCCGGGATATTAGCGATTCTGTCCGCTTTTTCGTAGGCGTAGGCGATCAGCAGGGTGTCCTCGTTCAGCTTGCCCTCTGCAAAGCGCAGCTGCGCAAAAATGCTGCGGTGGTACAGCTTGTTCCACACCACCATGTAGGGCAGAAGGGTGCTGTGCTCCAACGCCTGCTCCGGGGTCAGCACCTCCCGCCGCACATGCAGATACTGCTCCCGGATGGGGGTCAGGGCTTCGTCCACCTGCCGGTAATTGCACACGGCCATCTGTGCACCGGCCTCCTGCGCCGCATGGTAAAGCTTTGCGCAGAAGTCCGGCGTGATGGTGTCGTCTGAATCCACAAAGGCGATCCATTCGCCCTCTGCCGCGTCCAGCCCGGCATTGCGGGCCCCGCTCAGACCACAGTTTTTCTGGTGGATGACCCGGATGCGGCTGTCCTTTGCCGCTGCGGCATCGCACAAAGCAGGGCAGCTGTCCGGAGAGCCATCGTCCACCAGGATCAGCTCAAAATCCGTGAAGGTCTGAGCAAGGATGGAAGAGATGCAGGCGCTCAGAAAACGCTCTGTCTTATATACCGGCACGATAATGCTGATCTCCGGCTGTTTTTTATGTTGTTCCTGCACAATAAACTCCTCATTGCTTCAGGTCGTTTTCTGCCGTCTTTCCGCCCTTTTGCGGCATAGATCCAGATAACTGCAGGCCGATGCAGCGCAGACCACTGCCGCCCACAAATTTTTTAGTGTTACGCCGCGGGCTTGCATCAGCCGATGGCGGGCTGTACGCTCATACGCAAAGGCTTCCTTCATCCGGGGGCTTTTGCGCTCTTCCGGTGTCAGGTGCAGCCAGATGTCCCACACGGCAGTCAAAATCGGGCGATAGGCTGCACACAAAGCATCCCGGATGCCGTTTTGGTACAGCACATCAAACAGGCGGTACCATGCTTCCACCCAGTCCAGTGTTTTCAAGGTAGTCTTGCGGTGCATGGCACTGCCGGTAACGATGCGGTAATTGTATAAAAAATCCCATACACCGCAGGCAGAAGCCGCTCTTGCGTAAATGACCGGCATGAGACAGGTATCTTCAAACGCCTTGTTTTCTGGATAGCGCAGATTTTCCAGCAGTTTTCGGCGATAAAGCTTATTCCACGGAACCTGAAAATCCGACACCACCATCCGGCGCAGAACTTCCTCCTGCGGCAAAAACTCGTTCAAAAGGCGATGTTCTCCGCCCGCAAGCGTTTTGCCTGTTTCATCAATGCACTGACTGCTGCAGATTGCAAAATCTGCACCCATTTCCAGCGCTGCCTTATGCATTTTTTCCAGATATTCTGGTGCTGCTGTATCATCCGAATCCACAAATGCGATCCAATTTCCCTGTGCTGCATCCAGACCCGCATTGCGGGCTGTGCTTACACCGCCGTTTTGCTTATGGATCACCCGCACGCGGCTGTCCCTTTTTGCTGCTGCATCGCACAGGGCAGGACAGTTGTCCGGTGAGCCATCGTCCACAAGGATCAGTTCAAAATCTGTAAAGGTCTGAGCGAGGATGGAATCGATGCACTCATTCAGATATTTTTCCACCTGATACACTGGCACGATGATGCTGATCTCCGGTCTTCCGATTTCTGCTCTTTCACTCACAGTATTTCTCCCATTCGGAATTCAGTTTTATTTCCGGTACTTGAAGTTGAAGTAGAACTGCGGGTTTGCAATGCAGAGTGCGGTTTCTGCTGCGTTGCGCAGGGTACAGGCCCCCTGTTGACGAACCTCTCTGCCCGCTTTTTTCAAGCACGCTTCCGCCTGCCGAACCCGTTCACTGTTTCTCTGTTTGGGTGGCAGATTTTTTTTTGTGTTTCGGAGCATGCGTTTCATCAGTACATACTGCAGGAATGCTGTGTCTTTTTTTCCATACTTGAGTGCACAAGCAAGAAGGCCGTAGTTTGCATCGATCTCATCCAGATTTTTCAATGTGACCTTTCCATGCATGATGCTTGCCGGATGCAGCCGGTAATGGTACAGTTTTTCCTTTATACAAGCCACAGCTGTTGTATGTTCAATGATTTCCGGTGTGGTAAATGCATCTTCATAGTTTTTGCCCACAGGAAAAACGATTCCTTCCAGCACATCTCTCCGATGCAGTCTTGTTGCTGCCTGAATCAACGGCGTAAGGCGGATGCGGTGTATTGCTTCCTCACGGGAAAGCACTTCTGTACGTAAAGGCTGTTCCTGATAATCACAAAGACTTCCATCCTCTTCCATAAAAACTTCGTTGCAGACTGCAAGTTCAGCACCTGTCTGCTTTGCTGCCCGCAGCATTTTTTCGTAGTAAGTCTTGTCTACAAAGTCATCCGGGTCCACAAAGCCGATCCAATTTCCCTGTGCAGCTGCCAAACCCGCATTGCGGGCTGTGCTTACACCGCCGTTTTGCTTATGGATCACCCGCACGCGGCTGTCTTTTTCCGCCGCTGCATCACACAGGGCAGGGCAGTTGTCCGGTGAGCCATCGTCCACAAGGATCAGCTCAAAATCCGTAAAGGTCTGTGCCAGAATGGAATCAATGCATTCGTTCAGGTATTTTTCCACCTTATACACCGGCACGATGATGCTGATCTCCGGGGATTTTTTTTGCTCTGTCATGTTCCTTAAACCACTTTCTGTGTTTATTTTTATTCCTCACACGCTATTTCTATTATACATGGTTTGGATGGATTTGAAAAGAAGCCGCCGTGCAGAAATCCTTGCGCGGCGGCTTCTTTCAAATCTTATTGTGTTTTCAAGGTTTACTCTTCGCCCTTATCGTCTGCTTCCGGGGCTTCTGCAGCGGCGGCAGCATCCGCAGCTTCCATGGCGGCAAGCTGCTCTGCGGTGGGTTCGGCATCGGCATCAGAGGTGTCGATTTGCTCGGTCTGGGCCTCGTCGTCGTGGTCGGTGCGGGCAAGCACCATCACCTTGTCGTTCTCACCCAAGCGCATCACCCGCACGCCGGAGCCGTAGCGGCTCTGCAGCGGGATCTCGTTGGCGTGCAGACGGATGATGATGCCCTCCTGACTGCTCAGCAGCACATCATCCACGTCGTCCACGATCTTGACCGCAGCCACCTTATCCTTAGCGGCATCGTAGTTGCGGATGCCCTTGCCGCCGCGGGCGGTGATGCGGTAGGTGTCGATGTCCGACCGGCGGCCCTTGCCGTTCTCGGTGACGGTGAGCACCGTGCCGCCCTCGCGGCAGATGCACACGCCCACAACTTCATCGCCCTCGGCCAGACGGATGGCGCGCACGCCGTGGCCGCTGCGGCCCATGGGACGTGCATCGGCTTCGTTGAAGCGGATGGCCTGACCGTTGCGGGTGGCAACGATGAGCATATCGTGGCCGGAGGTCAGGCGGGTCCATGCCAGAGCGTCGCCCTCGTTCAGGGCAATGCCGATCAGGCCGGACTTACGGATGTTAGCATACTGTTCCAGCGGGGTGCGCTTGATGAGGCCCTGCTTCGTGACCATGGTCACAAAGCCGCCCTCGGTGTCGGCTTCCTTCGACTGGCAGATCATGTTGGTGACCTTTTCGCCCTCGGCCAGCTGCAGCAGGTTGACGATGTTGCTGCCCTTGCTGGTGCGGCTGCCCTCGGCGATGGTGTAGCCCTTGATGCGGAACAGACGACCCCGGTCGGTGACAAAGAGCACATAGTCGTGGGTGGAGCCAACGAACATCTCCTGCACGATATCCTCTTCCTTGCGGGTCATGCCGGAGATGCCGCGTCCGCCGCGGCGCTGTGCCTGATAGGTGGCCTTGAGCTGGCGCTTGATATAGCCGGCCTCGGTCAGGGTGTAGACGCACTGCTCCTCGGCGATCAGGTCCTCGATATCCACCTCACCGGTCACGGACTGGATCTCGGTGCGGCGCTCGTCGCCGAAGCGCTTCTTCATTTCCAGCAGCTCTTCCTTGACGATGGCAAGCACACGGGCATCGTCGGCCAGAATGGCTTCCCAGTTCTCGATCTTGGCCTGCAGGCTGGCAAGCTCTTCCTCGATCTTGAGGATCTCAAGGCCTGCCAGACGGCCCAGCTGCAGCTTGACGATGGCATCTGCCTGCGGGTCGTCAAAGCCGAACTGCTCCATGATGGCAGCCTTGGCCTCTGCCATGCCGCCCTTGCAGGCGCGGATGGTGGCAATCAGCTCGTCCACGATGTCGGTGGCCTTCTTCAGACCTTCCAGAATGTGGGCGCGCTCCTTGGCCTTTTTCAGGTCGTACTGGGTGCGGCGGCGCACCACCTCGTCCTGAAATTCCACGTATTTCTGAAGCATCTGCTTCAGGGTGAGCACTTTCGGCACCTTGTGGTCGATGGCCAGCATGATGACACCCACGGTATCCTGCAGCTGGGTGTACTGGTACAGCTGGTTCAGGATGACCTGTGCGTTGGCATCCTTGCGGATGTCCACCACGATGCGCATGCCCTTGCGGTTGGTCTCATCGTTCAGGCCGGTGATGCCCTCGATGCGCTTATCCTTGACAAGGTCGGCCATGTTCTCAATGAGGCGGGCCTTGTTGACCATATACGGGATCTCCGTAATGATGATCTGGGTGCGGCCGTTCTTGGTTTCCTCGATGGTGGCGCGGCCCCGCAGGGTGATCTTGCCCCGGCCGGTGGCGTAGGCGGCGCGGATGCCGCTGCGGCCCATGATGATGCCGGCAGTGGGGAAGTCCGGGCCCTTGATGTATTCCATCAGGCCGGGCAGGTCGATGTCCGGATCGTCGATATAGGCGATGCAGCCGTCAATGACCTCGCTCAGGTTGTGGGGCGGGATGTTGGTGGCCATGCCGACCGCAATGCCCTGACTGCCGTTGACCAGCAGGTTGGGGAAGCGGCAGGGCAGCACGCTGGGTTCCTTCTTGGTCTCGTCAAAGTTGGGGTCCCAGTCGATGGTGTCCTTCTCGATATCGGTCAGCATCTCCACCGCCATGCGGCTCATGCGGGCCTCGGTGTAACGGTAGGCAGCCGGGGGGTCGCCATCCACAGAACCAAAGTTACCCTGACCATCCACCAGCGGATAGCGCAGAGAGAAGTCCTGTGCCAGACGGACCATGGCATCGTAGACCGATGCGTCGCCGTGGGGATGGTAGGAGCCCAGCACCGCACCAACGGTGTCGGCGGATTTGCGGTAGGGATGGCTGGGGTCGTTGCCGCGCTCGTGCATGGTGTACAGAATGCGGCGGTGAACAGGCTTCAAACCGTCGCGCACATCGGGCAGGGCGCGGGACACGATGACCGACATGGAGTAGTCCAGAAATGCGGTCTCGATTTCCTTTTTCACATCGCGGATGATCTTTTTGGTTCCGCTGCCCGGTATCATCACATAATCTTCTTCCATTGTTTCCTCCGTAGGGTTTGACCCTCTCTTTTGTACAGGAAAGGGATTTTTTTCTCGGAAAAGAGCCTTGTCCTCTCAGGCGCTTACGCGCCAGCTCCCCCAAAGTGGGAGCCCTTGGCAGTCCACGCAAACGTCATCTCTTTGCCAAGGCCTCTCCCTTTGGGAGAGGTGGATTTGCGAAGCAAAGACGGAGAGGGCGAGCACGCTTACACGTCCAGCTTTGCGTACTGGGCGTTGGTCTCGATAAAGCGGCGGCGCGGCTCCACCTGATCGCCCATCAGGATGGTAAATGCTTCGTCGGCCTTTTCGGCATCGTCAATGGTGATCTGCACGATGACCCGGTTGTCCGGGTTCATAGTGGTCTCCCACAGCTGTTCGGGGTTCATCTCACCAAGGCCCTTATAGCGGTTCACCTTGGCACCCGGCATCTCCTGCGAAAGCACGGCCATTTCGGCATCGTTGTAGGCGTACTTGATGGTGTTGCCCTTCTGCACCTTGAACAGAGGCGGCTGGGCCACATACACATGGCCCTGCTCAATGAGCGGGCGCATATAGCGGAAGAAGAAGGTGAGCATCAGGGTGCAGATGTGGGAGCCATCCACATCTGCATCGGCCATGATGAACACTTTATCGTAGCGCAGCTTGGAGATATCGAACTCGTCACCAATGCCGCAGCCCAGTGCCAGCACAACGGGCATCAGCTTGTCGTTGCCGTAAATTTTATCGGCGCGAGCCTTTTCCACGTTCAGCATCTTGCCCCACAGCGGCAGGATGGCCTGAATGGCAGAATCACGGCCCATCTTGGCGGAACCGCCTGCAGAATCGCCCTCGACGATGAAGATTTCGGTGCGGCTGGGGTCTTTTTCGCGGCAGTCTGCCAGCTTGCCGGGCATCCGGCTGGTCTCCAATGCGCTCTTGCGGCGCACCAGTTCGCGGGCCTTTTTGGCAGCGGCGCGGGCGCGGGCGGCCTGGGTGGCCTTTTCAAAGATGGCCTTTGCCACACCGGGGTTCTCCTCAAAGAATTCCATCAGCTTGGAGTAGACCATGTTGGAAACCAGGGTGCGGATCTCGGTATTGCCCAGCTTTGCCTTGGTCTGGCCCTCAAACTCCGCCTCCTGCAGCTTGACCGAGATTACGCAGATCAGGCCCTCGCGCACGTCCGCACCGGACAGGTTCTCGTCCTTATCCTTCAGCAGGCCGTGGCTGCGGCCATAATCGTTGAACACGCGGGTCAGGCTGTTCTTGAAGCCCTCCTCGTGGGTGCCGCCGTCCGGGGTGTTGACGTTGTTGGCAAAGCTCAGCAGCAGCTCGTTGTAGCTGGAATTGTACTGCAGTGCGATCTCTGCCATGCCGCGGTCGGTCTGGCCCTTGAGGTAGATGACGTTGGGATGCAGCACGTCCAGCTTGCGCTTCTCACCCAGATAGGTGACGAAGCTCTTGATGCCGCCCTCGTAGCACATGACCTCGGTGCGGTAGCAGGGTTCACCCTCCTTGCCGTCCTCCAGCACGGGAGTGTACATCTCACGCTCGTCGGTCAGAGTGATCTTGACACCGGCGTTCAGGAAGCTTTCCTCCCGCAGGCGCTTTTCCAGCGTGTCGAAGTCGTACACGGTGGTATCCCGGAACATCTCCGGGTCCGGCTTGAAGGTGACCCGGGTGCCGGTAACGCCATCGGCTACGGTGCCGATGCACTTGAGCGGGCCGTCCGGGTCGCCGCGGCGGAAGGTCTGCTCGTACTCGTGGCCGTCGCGGCGCACGTTGACGGTGAGCCACTCGGAGCAGGCGTTGACCACCGAAGCGCCCACGCCGTGCAGGCCGCCGGCCACCTTGTAGCCGGAGTTCTCGCCGCCGAACTTGCCGCCGGCGTGCAGGATGGTGTAAACGACGGTAACGGCGGGCAGGCCGGTGTCGGCCTGAATGTCCACAGGGATGCCGCGGCCGTTATCCGTGACCTGAATGATGTTGTCTTTCAGGATCTTGACCTCGATGTGGTCGCAGTAGCCGGCCAGTGCTTCATCGATGGCGTTGTCCACGATCTCGTAGACCAGATGATGCAGGCCGCGCTCGCCGGTGGAACCGATATACATGCCCGGGCGCTTGCGCACCGCCTCCAGACCCTTCAGGACCTGGATCTCGCTGGCATTATACTCATGGTCGGTAGCGGTTTCGGCATTTGTGCTGGTAATGATTTCTTCTGCCATTTCCTTTCTCCCTTTTGTTCAATGTTTGCATTTTTGTTCGATCTATCGTAAAAGCAGAGCATATTCTCCGCCTGTTGGCTGGTTTACTCGATCATTTTTTCGGCTCTGCGCCGCATGGCAGCAGGCGACAGCTCCGAAAGATACACCGTGTCCACCACGGCCCCGTCTGCCAGAACATAGCTCTGGGGCAGCTCGTCCGAAAGGCTCACCACCGCGCCGTTCTTCTGGGCGTAGTTCAGAAACTCCCGGCCCCGGGGGGTGATGGTGGTGGTTTCCAGATTGAAGATGCCGATAATGTCCCGGTCATTCAGCACGTAGTCACGGCCCAGATGAATATACATACAGTATTTTCCTCATTCTGGCAGTTCATGCATAAAACGCCGTTTATTCACCGGCAGCTGCATGTACTTTTGCATCATTTCTTCATGCTTTGCTCAGCACACCGCCGTTCATGCGGTACACTTCGCCGTCCGTTTTCAGGAACGCGGTATCATCGCAGCTGGTCACGAATGTCTGCTTTTCCTTCATGCGGGTGAGCAGATACTGCTTGCGGCCCTCGTCCAGCTCGCTGAGCACATCGTCCAGCAGGAGCACCGGGTGCTCTCCGGTGATCCGGGCAGCGGCAGCCGCTTCGGCCATTTTCAGGCTCAGCACCACGCTGCGCTGCTGTCCCTGACTTGCAAACACCTTTGCGGGCTGGTCGTCCAGCAGCAGCTCAACGTCCTCGCGGTGGATGCCGCACAGGCTCTGCCCGGCGCGCAGCTCTTCGTTCTGGCGCTGCTTCAAAAGTGCGGATAGCCCGCCCGGCTCAAATTGGGCGGCATACCGCACCGCCATGCGCTCTGCCCCATGGGAAAGCTCGGCATAGTTGGCACAGGCCAGCGGTGTGAGCAGGGCAAGATATTCCCGCCGCCGCTTCTGGATGGCCTCGCCCTGTGCGGCAAGTTCCAGGTTCAGCACTTCCAGCAGGGCGCATTTTTCTGCCCACGGGCGCTCTACGCCAGCCGCCGAATGACGAAGCAGTGCGTTTTTCTGCTGCAATGCCCGCACATAGCGACGGTAGGTGGCAAGGTAGCCGGGGTACAGCTGGCACAGCGCCGCGTCCAGAAACCGCCGCCGCCCTTCCGGTGCACCTTTTACAAGGCTCAGGTGCCCGGGGTCGAACACCACAGCCGGAAAGCTGCCCGCAAGGCCCGCCGCCCGCTTGGGCGGAGAGCCGTTGACCGATGCATACCGGCCGGGGCGCTGTGCATCCGGCGTGCCCACCGTAATGCGCACATTTGCCGGTTCGTCCGGTTCCTGATCCTCCTGCCGGGTGCGCTGGGTGACGGCCTCCAGTACCGCGAATGTTTCTCCGCGGCGCACAAGCTCGGCATCCTTGCCGCCCCGGAAGCTTTTGCCGCCGGTCAGCAGCCAGATGGCCTCCAGCAGGTTCGTTTTGCCCTGACCGTTGTTGCCGCAGATCACGGTCAGCTCCCGGCCAGGTTCCAGCTGCGCTGCCGCAATATTGCGGTAATTCGCAACTTCCAGTGAAAGCAGACGCATTACTGGCCCTGACCCACTTCCACGGTCTGGCCGTCCAGCTCGATCACATCACCGGCACGGCACTTCTTGCCGCGCATGGTGCACACCTCGCCGTTCACCTTCACGGCACCGCCCTGCACCAGCTCCTTGGCTTCGCCGCCGGTCTCGCACAGGCCTGCATATTTCAGCAGGGCATCCAGCTTGATAAATTCCGTATGGATGAGAATTTTCTGCATAATTTCGCCCTCTTAATCGTTCTTGAAGCGCACCGGCAGCACCAGATACAAAAAGTCGTTGCCCTCGGCAGGCAGCACCTTGACCGGGCTCAGAGGGCCGCTGATCTCCATGCGGACCTTCTCGGTGCGGGCGTTGCGCAGCGCATCCAGCAGATAGCGGTTGTTGAAGCCGATCTCCACTTCGTCGCCCTCGCAGTCGGCGTTGAACTCGTCCACCACGCGGCCAAGGTTGGTCTGGCAGCGCACCACGACTCTACCCTCTGTAAAGGAGATGCGGAGAGGATTTTTTAAACGCTCTGTAATAATCAGCGAAGCACGCTCGATGGTCTCGATGAATTCCTTGGTGTCGATGGTCACGCGGGTGCGGCTGTCGGCGGGGATCACATTGCGGTAGTTGAGGAACTCGCCCTCGATCAGACGGCTCATGATGGTGTAGCCGCCGGCCATAAAGACCACATAGCGGCGGTTGGCGCTGATGTGCACCGGCTCTTCGTCGTCGTTGGGCAGCAGGTGGGCGACCTCGGTCATGGTCTTGCTGGGCACGATGATGCGGATATCCTTTACCGCCGTCACCGGGCGTTCCACGATGGCCAGACGGTAGCCGTCCAGTGCCACCACAGTCAGCTTGTCGGGCAGGATCTCGAACAGCTCACCGGTGTGGGCGGGCTTTTTCTCGTCCTGACTGACAGCATATAACGTACGATCGATCATATCTTTCAGTACGCCGGTCTTGATGGTCAGGGTCTCTTCCGCTCCGGTATTGGGCAGCTCCGGGAAATCGTTGGCCGGCATGGACTGGATCTCGAACTGGACCACGCCGCTCTGGATGGTGGTCTTGCCGTTCTCGGCAGAGAGGATGCTGACCTGACCGGCGGGCATCCGGCTGATCATGCTGCTGAGCAGCTTTGCATTCAGCACCACCTCGCCGGCTTCCTTGACATTGGCTTCGATGGTGGTCACGATGCCCATTTCCAGATCGTAGCCGGTGAGGTTGAGCTGGAAGCCTTCGGCTTTCAGCAGGATGCCTTCCAGCACAGGGATGGCAGAACGCATGGTGACGGCTTTGGACACACCATCGATGGCTGCGCTCAGCAGAACTTTATCACATACGATGTTCAAACTGAATTCTCTCCTTTTTTTTTCGTTTCTGATGTTGTTTTGTGTTTGAAAACAGTTTCAGAACCGGTCTATCTTATTGAACTTGTTGTAGTAACCGTAGTAGGGGGTGGGGAACTTGTGGAAAACCCCGAAAAGCCTTGTCGGAATGCGGGGGTTTTGGTTTCCACGGGGTTGTGAATGTGTTGTGAATGGATCGTGGAAAGGTTGGAATCGGTCTTTCTTTTCACAGACCATGTGGAGAACGGAAGTTGAATGTTGAAAACTCTGTGGAAAGTGTGGAAAGGTTTGCGTTTTTACCACAAGATATAGGTTCTTTTTTCCCGTTTTGTTCCGTTTTCTCCCCATATTTTGGGGTTTCACCCATAAATGAGTACGACTTTTACACGATTTCTGCGGTCAGGCCTTTACGTTCTTGATGATGTCGCTCACGGTCTCGCGCAGGTGCTGGTCGTTCTTCATGTCACGCTCCATGGTCTTGAGGGAGTAGACGATGGTGGAGTGGTCACGGCCGGAGAATTCACGGCCGATCTCTTCCATGCTCATGCCGGTGACCTCGCGCAGGATGTAGATGGCCACACGGCGGGCAGAGGCAACGTTGGCGTTGCGCTTGGTGCCGCGGATATCGGCAGGGGAGACGTTGAAGGTGCGGGACACCTCGCCGATGATCTTCTCGATGGTCACGGGCACCGGCTGGGTCTCGTTGAGGATGTCCTTGATGGCATTCTGGGCCACACTGATGACCGGCTGGATGCCCTCCAGCATGTAGTAGGCGTTCAGTTTTTTTACAGCGCCTTCCAGCTGACGGATGTTGTTCTTCAGGTGGTTGGCAATGAACTCGGCCACATCCTCGGGAAGGTCCAGATGCAAAAGTTCTGCCTTGCGCTTGACGATGGCCACGCGGGTCTCAAAATCCGGCGGCTGCACATCGGCGGTCAGGCCCCACTCAAAGCGGGTGCGCAGACGCTCTTCCAGACTTTTGATCTCCTTGGCCGGGCGGTCGGAGGCAATGACGATCTGCTTGTGGGCATCGTGCAGGGAGTTGAAGGTGTGGAAGAACTCCTCCTGCGTGGACTCCTTGCCGGCGATGAACTGGATATCGTCCACCAGCAGCAGGTCTGCCACGCGGTACTTCATGCGGAAGTCCTCGGTGCTGCCGGCGCGGATGGCGGCGATCAGCTCATTGGTGAACTGCTCGCAGGTAACGTACATGATGACGAAATCGGGGTGGGTGCGCTTGATCTCGGTCTGGATGGCCGTAAGCAGATGGGTCTTGCCAAGGCCGGAGCCGCCGTAGATGAACAGCGGGTTGTATGCGCCGGAAGGATTGGCCGCAACCGCCTGTGCAGCAGCAAACGCAAACTGGTTGGAGGGGCCTTTGATGAAGTTTTCAAATGTGAACTCGTAGTTGCCCTGCGGGGAGGCGGGGTTTGCCTCGTACTGCTGGGCCAGCACCACCTCGTGGGGCGGCGTGCTGGGCACCACCAGCGTGATGTCCACGTCGAAGCCCAGCACGGTCTTGAAGGCTTCCTTGAGCAGGCCGAGGTAACGGTCCGTCACGATCTTGCAGATGAAGTCGTTGCGCACCGAAAGGGTGATGTGGCTGGAATCCTCAAAGCTGATCGGCTCCAGTCCGTCGATATAGAGATTATAGGTCGGCTCGGCCATCTGCGTTTTGCAGTACGCCTGGGCGGCCTCTAAAACGTCCTTAAAAGAATCCATAAAACATCCACTCCGTTAAAGTTTTCAACAATGCTGCTGATACTAGGTTAGTATACCACAAAAAACGCTGTGCGTCCATATTTCTATAATGTAATTTATAATACATAAGAAAAGCCCCTGCACGGCCGTTGTGGCATGGGCAAAACAGGGCCACAATATCTTGTGGCAAAAGAGTTTTCCACGGCAGAATGGTGAAAAAGTTGAAAATCTTTTCACAAAAAAGTTTGAAGGAAAGCGAAAAAAATGCTTGACAGAACGCCATACTATGCGATATACTGTTGAATTGCAAGCCTGTCCCCAATCTGGGACCACATCAGACCCCATACCGGGGATAAGTTTTTACGGAGGATACAACCATGAAGAGAACTTTTCAGCCCAAGAAGCGTCAGCGCAAGGAAGTTCATGGCTTTCTGACCCGCATGAGCACCAAGAACGGCCGTAAGGTCATCAATGCTCGCCGTGCAAAGGGCCGCAAGAGCCTGACTGTCTGATCCGGCCTTTTATGACGGGATCCGGCGCAGAAATGAATATGCGCACAAAAGACCGCTGATATTGGATTAGCGGTCTTATTTTTTTTTGAAAATTGAAAGAATTTTCGTAAAAATGCCCGCATGGGCTTTCAAAGTCGAAAAAATTTTGATATACTGGCTGAAGAATGCACTCTTCGGGGCGTGTTCTCAGCCACAGAAAGGAGGCGCGGAACCATGCGCTATCGTCCCATCCGCCGCAACAGCGAGTTTGGCAGAGTGTATGCCCGCGGCAAATCCTATGTGAACCCCGGTCTTGTGATGTATGTGCTCAAGACCCGCAGCAAAAAGACCCGCGTGGGCCTGACCGCCACCAAAAAGATCGGCCACGCCGTGCAGCGCAACCGCGCCCGCCGCGTGATGAAGGCGGCCATCGACGAGCATCTGGACTACAACATCGGCGGCTACGATCTGATCTTTGTAGCCCGCGGTATGACCCCGCGGTTGAAGAGCTGGCAGCTGAGCAGCGTTGTGGCAAAGCTGTTTGCACAGGCCGGTCTGCCGGATAAGGCCAAACGGCCGGATGCGCCGCCCCCTGCCACCGTGCCCCCGGCACACAGGGCACAGGCGGAAAAGCCGAACGCATGAACCGCCTGCAGTACATCTGCCGCCGCGCGCTGTGCGTGCCCATCCGGGCCTACCAGTATGTTTTAAGCCCGTGGATCGGCCGCAGCTGCCGTTTTACGCCCAGCTGCAGCAACTACACCATGCAGGCCATCATGACCCATGGGTGCGTAAAGGGCATCCTGCTGGGGGCATGGCGCATCGCCCGGTGCAATCCCTTCGGCAAATGGGGCTTTGACCCGGTGCCGGAGCCGGGCCGCTGGCAGAACCCTGCCCGCCGACTGCAGCCCGCAAAGCTGTTTTCCACACGGCACAAGCAAAAGGTGGAAAAGTAAATATGCTTCTTGTGACGCGGTGCACTGTGGGCAGCGTGTCCTACGATAAAAAATAACAAGTCCCGTGCCACAGACGGGGCAGAATGGACAAAGGTATGAACTTCTTTTACATCCTGAGCGGTCCTCTCGGCTATGTCATGGAGTGGATCTACAAGCTGCTCCCGAGCTACGGCTGGGACATCATCATCTTCACGCTGCTCATCAACATCGTCAAGATCCCTCTGCAGCTGAGCCAGCAGAAGAGCATGGCTAAAATGTCGGCCTTCCAGCCCATGATGATGGAGATCCAGACCAAGTACAAGGACAAGCCCGAAAAGCAGCAGGAAGAAATGCTCAAGCTGCAGCAGGACTACGGCTATAACCCCACCGCAGGCTGCGTGCCCATGCTGTTGAACTTCCTTGTCATGTTCGGCGTTATCGGTGTCGTGTACAATCCGCTGGAGCGCATCTTCCACATCAGCGCTGCGGCTCTGACCGCCGCCGGTGAGGCCCTGACCGCCTCCGGCGTCGCCTTTACCGCCATCACCCGCGATACCAACATCATCGCACAGGTGGTTGCTGGCAACGGCGGTGTGCTGGGCTGCTTCAGCGCCGAGCAGATCGCTACCATCACCGAGTTCAGCCAGCACATGAACTTCCTCGGCATCGACCTGACCCGCATCCCCAAGCTGGGCCTTTCTCTGGACATCGTGCTGCCGCTGCTGTCGGTCATCACCATGCTCCTGTCCACCCACATCAGCATGAAGGCCAGCGGCCAGCAGATGCAGGGCAGCATGAAGCTGACCATGTATATGATGCCGCTGATGTACCTGTTCTTCTGCTTCACCTATCCTCTGGCATTCTCTCTGTACTACGTCGTTTCCAACATCGTGATGACCGTGCAGACTCAGGTCATGCGCAAGGTGTACGACCCCGAGAAGATGCGCAAGGAGATCGAAGCGCAGATCGCAGAAAAGAAAAAGCAGGAAAAACGCGGTGTGAAGAACACTACCGTCAAGGTCACCGATCCCAAGACCGGCAAGACCACGGAAAAGAACCTTTCTGCCAGCGAGATGAACAAGCACCGTCTGGAGTATGCCCGCCGGCTGGACGAGGAACGCTACAAGGACGAGCGCACCGTGCCGCTGAGCGAGCTGAACAAGCAGGATAAAGAATAAGAGGAGGATGAACGGTTATGATCCGTAAGCAGGAAGCGACCGGCAAAACGGTCGATGAAGCCCGCGCAAAAGCCTGCGCTCTGCTGGGCGTGCAGGCCGATGATCTGAATGTCAGCTGCGAAGTGCTGGAAATGCCCCAGAAGACTGGTTTTCTGGGCCTGAAGCTCACCCCCGCCAAGGTGTGCGTGAGCGTGGAGGAGCCGGACGCTCCGGCTGCAGCACCCGCTGAGCCTGTTGTTGAGAAAAAGACTCCCGTGCAGGAGGCTGTCAAGGCCGCTCCCGTGGCAGAGGAGCCTGCCGCTGTGGCAGAACAGCCGGAAGCAAAGGCCGAAGAGCCTGCTGCCCCCGCTGCAGAAGCTGCTGCAGAGCAGCCCGCTGCCGAGGAAGAGGAGCCGGAAGTCCCCATCGTGATCGAAGAGAACGCTAAGGTCAAGGCTGCTGTGGACTACCTGCGTGAGGTCATTGCCCTGATGGGCGTGGAGAATGTCACCTTCAGCGCTGTGCAGAAGGGCGAAGCTACTATCATCCGTCTGGACGGTGAAAAGCTGGGTGCCCTCATCGGCCGCCGCGGCGAGACTATGGAGAGCCTTTCCTATCTGGCAAGCCTTGTGGCAAACCGTCTGGAGGGCGATTACATCAAGCTGGGTCTGGATGTGGCCGGCTACCGCGATAAGCGCGAGAGCGACCTGACCGCACTGGCACAGCGCATTGGTGCCAAGGTGCGCAAGACCGGCCGCAGCTTTGCCATGGAACCCATGAACCCCTACGAGCGCCGCATCATCCACTCTGCCATCAGCAAGATGGAGGGCGTGCGCAGCGAGAGCAAGGGCGAAGGCCGTGACCGCCGTGTGGTCATCTACTCCACCGCACCCGATGCACAGACCGAGAACACCTATGGTGAGCGCCGTCCCCGCGGCGGACGCGGCAATGGCCGTCGTCCCGGCGGTCCGCGCAGCGGCGGCGGTTATCGCGGAGGAAACCGTTCCGACCACGGCGACCGCAATGGAAGCCGCGGCGGCTACCGTGGCAGCCGCAATGGTGCACCCCGCGGCCCGCGGCCTTCCGGCGTGCCGGAGCGCACCTATGCACCCCGTGATGCAGAGAATGCAGCACCGGTAGCACCCAAGCGCACCGAGCGCGTGGACGATTTTGCCGATTTCAGCTTTGGCAAGATCGAGCTGTAATACGGAATTACTTTTGAAATCAGGGTCTCCGGAAGATCTGCGGATTTTCCGGAGACCTTTTTTCACGCAAAAAGGATTTTACCAAAACCTGATGCCAAGGTGGTTTCGGGGCGGGCAGCCGTTGCGGTATACTGAGCCTGTCAAAAGTCATTCTTCTCAAAATTTGGAGAACCTGCCTGTTTTTTGCCGAAATCTTTCTCTTAAATGGCAATTGTAAAACAATTGGTCAAGGATTTATACTGTAGTCAAGAGCGTTCTGTTCGTGAGGAACAGACAGAATGATGAAAAGAGAGGTATTCAACTATGGCTCAGAACAAGATCTCCCGCCGCAGCTTCCTGCGTGGTGCAGGGGCATCCGCAACCATCGCAGCCGCCAGCTGCATGGCACCCTCTGCAGCCGCCTGTGACATCAAGTCCCTGTGGAGCATGGATCTGCAGATCCTTGCCACCAGCGATACCCACGGTAAATTCGATCCATGGGACTACGCCGCCAATAAGGCAGATGCTTCCGGCAGTGTGGCCCAGCAGGCGACCGCCATCAAGCAGTGCCGCACCCGGAACACGCTGGTGGTGGATGCAGGCGATACCATTCAGGCCAACTCCGCAGAGCTGTTCCTGAACGATGACCTGCATCCCATGGTCGCTGCCATGAATGCCATCGGCTATGATATCTGGACCACCGGCAACCACGAGTACAACTACGGCATGGATGTGCTGAAAAAGGTCATGGGACAACAGAAGGCCAAGGTGCTCACCGGCAACGTTTACGCACCGGACGGCACCCCGCTGGCCGACGGCTACACCATCATCAAGAAGGGCACCGTCAAGATCGGTGTCATCGGCATGGTCACGCCCAACATCACCCGCTGGGATGCCAAGAATCTGGAGGGTTGGACTGTCACCAACCCCGTGGACGAGAGCCGCAAGATCATTGATAAGATCAAGGATCAGGTGGATGTTCTGATCGGCGTCATGCACATGGATACCGAGAACGAGTACGGTGTGTACGGCTCCGGCGTTACCGATCTGGCAAATGCCTGCCCGGAGTTTGATGTGATCGTGGGCGGCCACGGCCACAGGAGCATCCCCAACATGATGATCAACAACGTGCTGGTGGTGGAGAACAAGAACGCCGGTGCCACCCTGTCCGAGATCCACGTCTATCTGGAGCGCCAGCTGGACGGTAAGTGGAAGGTCGTGAACCGCACCTCTGAAAACCTGCAGATCAAGGAGTACGAGCCCGATCCGGAGCTGACCGCTTTGCTGGCCTCCTACGACACCCGCGCCAAGGAAGACGCTGTTACCCCCATTGGCGAGCTGAAGGGCGGCGATCTGGCCCCCGAAAATGAGATCGACTGCCTGCCGCAGGCCATGGTGCAGGATACCGCGCTGCTGGACTTCATCAACGAAGTGCAGATGTACTACACCGGTGCGCAGGTCTCTGCTACCGCCCTGACCTCCATGACCTCCCAGATGCGCGCGGGCACCATCCGCAAGTGTGATATGGCCAGCATCTACACCTACCAGAACACCCTGTACAAGCTGCAGATGACCGGCGAGCAGCTGCGCCGCTTCATGGAGTGGTCTGCTGCCTTCTTCAAGACATGGAAGCCGGATGAAGTGACCATTGCCTTTGACCCCTCGGTGCGCTACTACCTGTACGATGCTTTTGAGGGTGTCAGCTACGAGCTGGACATCTCCAAGGAGCCGGGCCACCGCATCAAGAACCTCAAGTGGCCGAACGGCAAGGCCGTAAAGGACACCGACACCTTTGTTGTGGCAGTGAACAACTACCGCGCAACCACCCAGCTGCTGACGGCTGCGGACATCTTCCTGCCGGGCGAAGAGCTGCCCAAGCTGTTGGAGATCGATGTGCGCGGCGACGTGGGCGGCATCCGCGAACTGCTGGGCGAGTACATCCGCACCGTGAAGGGCGGCACCATTGAGCCGCACGTGAACAACAACTGGAAGATCGTGGGCAACAACTGGAAGGCTGCCGATCACCAGAAGGCTGTGCAGCTGCTGCGCGATGGCAAGCTGGCCCTGAATGAGAACGCCGATGCACGCACGCTGCCCGGCAAGGCCATCACCACGGCGGATATCGCCAAGTTCTAAAAAACAGATCTCTGTAAAAACAGGGGCTTTCCGGTTTGGGCCGGAAGGCCCCTTTTGCGTAAAAGAAGACGCTTTTTTCAACCTTTTCCCGGGAAATGGTTGAAAAACAGTATCATTCTGTGAATTTTCGTGGTACAATAAAAAAGTATTGGTATCTTTTTTGAAAGAAAAAGGATCACAGGGATCTTGCAGAAAGAAGGCAGACAGCATTGAACCAGATCCAAAAGCTCCTGTGTTATAGCGGGCTGGAAGTGCAGGATTACAGGGACTGTCAGCCGGAGATCGAGGAAGAGAACCGCAGAAAGATGCATGTGTACCTGAACATGGCGTGCGGCCTGTTGTTTGCAATCACCTGCCTGTCGGGAGGGATCGGTGTTCTGCGAGAGCACAGCCTGCTCTATTGCATCGCCCTTGTGGTGTGCGCGGGCCTGCGTGTTGTGGATCTGATGTTCCCGGATCAAAACGGCCTGCTTCTGCGGTGGCTGATGTATGCCTTTGCAGCTATGTTGTATGCGCTGGGCATTGCGGAAGCGGTGCACGCGCCGGAAGAGCTTTCTGTCACCTTCATTGCATTTTTGCTGGCGGTGCCACTGCTGTTCATGATGCCGCCCATCCAGCACATTGCCAATGTGCTTCTGTTTGACGGCATCTTTATCGGGATGGTGGTCGTGTTTGAAAGCGGCCGCACCGTAACGGTGGATATCGTCAATGCGGTGTTTTTTGGGGTGATCTCCTGCATTATTTCCACATTTACCATGATCACCATGTACCAGAACGCACTCTCCCGCAAAAGGATGCGCGAAATCGCCAGTTTTGATATCCTTACTGGCATGAAGAACCGCAATGCTTACGAACGGGAGCGGGAGGACTGGGCTTCCCGCTGCTCGGTGTCGCTGAGTTGCATCTATATGGATGTGAACGGCCTGCATGACCTGAACAACAGCGAAGGCCACGACAAAGGTGACCGGATGCTGCAGGTGGTGGCGCTGGAAATACGGGAAATGTTTGGCAAAAACAACTGCTACCGCATTGGCGGCGATGAATTTTTAGCCTATGTGACGGACCGGCAGGATCCGGCTGTGCGCAAATGTGTAAAGGATTTTGTCTCCATCGTGGGCAGCGCGGGTTACTCGGTGGCCGTGGGTGTTGCCACCGAGAGTGCGGGCGGCATCGATGTCGGTGCGCTGTGCCGCAAGGCAGAAAAGCGGATGTATCTTGATAAGGAAGAGCATTACCGCGTCCTGCGAGAGCAGCAGGGACGCTGAAAGGAAAACCATGCAGGAAACGACCATTGCAGCCATTGCAACAGCGCCGGGCGCAGGCGGTATTGCCGTCGTGCGGCTCTCCGGTGCGGAGAGCTATCCCATAGCAGCCCGGGTGTTCCGCCCGGCCAACGCCGCAAAAAAGGTGGAGGATGCCAAAGGCTACACCGCCATGTACGGCACATTCCGGGAAGGGGACGAAGCCTTTGATGAGGGGGTGGCCCTGTTTTTCCGCGCGCCCCACAGCTATACCGGCGAGGACGTGGTGGAGCTTTCCTGCCATGGCGGCAGCGCCGTGGCCCGCCGTCTGGTGGAAGCCTGTCTTGCTGCCGGTGCTCAGCCTGCCGCGCGCGGCGAGTACACCCGCCGCGCGTTCCTGAACGGTAAGCTGGGTCTGACGCAGGCCGAAGCGGTGATGGATCTGATCTCGGCGGATGGCCGTCAGGGTGCGGCGCTGGCCAATGCCGCGCTGGGCGGTGCGCTGGCAAAGAAGATCAGTGCCCAGAAGGAAGCGCTTACCGCCATTCAGGCTCACCTTGCCGCATGGGTGGATTTTCCCGAAGAAGATGTGCCGGAGCTGGACGGTGACCATCTGCACCGCGTACTGAGTGGGGTAAAGGCAGAGCTGGACGAGTTGATCCATAATTATCAGGCAGATACCGTCCTGCGCGAAGGTGTGGACTGCGCCATTGTGGGCAGACCAAATGCGGGCAAATCCACACTGCTCAACCTGCTGGCCGGGTTCGACAGGGCCATCGTCACGCCGGTGGCTGGCACCACCCGTGATGTGGTGGAGCAGGCGGTACAGCTGGGGGATATCCAGCTGAATCTGTTCGATACCGCCGGTCTGCGCGAGACCGAAGATGCCATTGAAGCCGAGGGCATCCGCCGCAGCTGGAAAAAGCTGGAGGAGGCAGGCCTGATCCTGGCTGTGTTCGATGGCTCTGAGCCGCCCACGCGGGAAGATCTGGAGCTTGCACAGCGTTGCACAGGCCGTCCAGCCATTGCACTTATCAACAAAGAGGATAAACCAACGCAATTTGACGCAGAGTTCATAGCGCCCTGCTTTGCCATGGTGCTGCCGGTGTGCTGTCAGGAGGAGGAGAGCCGCAAGGTGATCTCCGCTGCGGTGGCCCGCCTGCTGGGTACCAGCCAAATCGACCCCCATGCCGCCAGTCTGTCCGGCCAGCGTCAGCTTTGCGCCGCACTGCGTGCGCGGGACGCTGTGGCCGGTGCACTGGATGCTGCCGCAGACGGCTTTGGGCTGGATGCCGTTTCCGTCTGTGTGGACGACGCACTGGCCGCCCTGTGCGACCTGACCGGTGAGAACGCCTCGGAAGCTGTGATCGAACAGGTGTTTGAACGCTTCTGCGTGGGAAAATAAGAGGAAAACCAAGGAAAAGTATATGAACCACTTAGGAGATTATGACGTTATCGTCGTCGGTGCCGGTCATGCCGGCATCGAGGCAGCTCACGCCGCCGCAACGCTGGGCGCGAGAACGGCCGTATTTACCATGAGTCTGGATGCCATTGGCAACATGCCCTGCAACCCCAGCATTGGTGGAACGGCAAAAGGCACGCTGGTACGTGAATTGGATGCGCTTGGCGGCGTGATGGGCCTTGCTGCAGATGCCACCTATCTGCAGAGCCGGA
The DNA here is from genome assembly GCF_003478175.1 of Faecalibacterium sp. OF03-6AC. Lineage (NCBI taxonomy): Bacteria > Bacillati > Bacillota > Clostridia > Eubacteriales > Oscillospiraceae > Faecalibacterium > Faecalibacterium sp. OF03-6AC. The sequence continues at coordinate 58,179 of NZ_QUEN01000012.1, forward strand.
TGCTCAACAAGGGCAAAGGTCCGGCGGTGCACGCCCTGCGTGTGCAGACCGACCGCAAGCGCTACCATGAATATATGAAGCATGCATTGGAACTCACGCCCGGCCTTGCCATCCATCAGGCTGAGGTTGTGAGCATCGAGACCGAGAACGGCCGTGTGAAGGGCGTTGTGACCCAGCTGAACGGGGAATACAGCGCCAAATGCGTGGTCATTGCCACCGGCACGAACCTTGGCGGCAAAATTTTTGTGGGTGATGCATGGTACGCCTCCGGCCCGGACGGGATGCACGCCGCTAACGCCCTGACCGACAGCCTGAAGGCTGCCGGGCTGCCGCTGCGCCGGTTCAAGACCGGTACCCCTGCCCGGGTGCACCGCCGCAGCATCGATTTTTCCAAGCTGGAATGCCAGCCCGGCGACCCGGACAATGAGCTGCAGCCCTTCAGCTTTATGACCGATGCACCCATGCACAACAAGGTGGAGTGCTGGATCGCCTATACCAATCCCGAGACCCACAGGATCATTCTGGATAACATCCAGCGCAGCCCGCTCTACGGCGGCATGATCGAGGGTGTTGGCCCGCGCTACTGCCCCTCCATTGAGGATAAGGTGGTGCGTTTTGCGGGCAAGGACAGGCATCCCATCTTTGTGGAACCCTGCGGCGAGAACACCGAAGAGATGTATCTGCAGGGTGCCTCCAGCAGCCTGCCGGAGGATGTGCAGAATGCCTTTTACCGCAGTATCAAAGGGTTTGAGAACATCGAGATCATGCGCCCGGCCTACGCCATCGAGTACGACTGCGTGGACCCCACCAGTCTGGAAGCCACACTGGAAAGCAAGGTGGTGCGGGGCCTGTACGGCGCGGGACAGTTCAATGGCACCTCCGGTTACGAGGAAGCCGCCGCGCAGGGCCTGCTGGCAGGTTTGAACGCCGCCCGCAATGCGCTGGGCAAAGAGCAGCTCATCCTGCCGCGCCACACCAGCTATCTGGGCACACTGGTGGATGATCTGGTTACCAAAGGGGTTATGGACCCCTACCGCATGATGACTAGCCGCAGCGAGTACCGCCTGACCCTGCGTCAGGACAACGCTGACCAGCGGCTGACCCCCATCGGCAGGGAATACGGCCTTGTGCAGGATGACCGCTGGGCCAAGTACCAGCACACCCAGAGCATTCTGGAAGCGGAGCGCCGCCGCCTGCACGAGACGCATCTGCGCACCGCAGACCTGCGCGCCGCCATGGAAGCCACAGGCCTTGTCCCGGCTGCTGAGGGCGGCATTGCGGAAGAGCTGCTGCGCCGCCCGGAGATCAGCTATCCGCTGCTGGCGGGTATGATCGGCTGGGGCGAGCAAATCACCCCCATGCTGGCCGAACGGCTGGAGACCGAGATCAAGTATGCGGGCTACATTGCCCGGCAGGATCGGATGATCCGGGACGTGGCCCGGCACGAAAAGACCCTGATCCCAGATGATTTTGAATATTCCGACCTGACCGGCCTGACACTGGAAGCCCGCGAAAAGCTGGCCCGCATCCGGCCGAAGAACCTCGGTCAGGCGGGGCGCATCCCGGGCGTATCGCCCTCCGACGTGGCGCAGCTGAGCATTGCACTGGCAGCGAGGAAGTAAGCTGCTTCCAGCACAGAGAGTATTCGTGTGGGGCGGGCTTCATGCCTTTTGCAAAATGCGTCGCCGCCGGGGATGTTCTCTTTTGCGTGCCAAAAGAGAACCAGAAAGGACGGCGGTGCCCACAGGGCATGAAAGCCCCAGTGGGGCTTTTAAGCCGCAGACCGGTTTGCAAAGCAAATGCCGCGTGTTCAGCGAGGCAAGGTCTCCGCTACTTTCGAGGCGCGGGAGGCACGAATTAAGGGCTACTCGCCCTTAATAATCCCAAAGAAGATGGGCTCCATACAAAAAATCCAAGTCGCTTCGCTAGAGGATTTTTTGTGTTCCGCCGATTTCGAGTCGCTTGCGCGACGCGCCGTGCGGATAAGCTTGTGCATTTTCTGCTGCGTGAATGCTCCCGCAGGGAGTCAGCAGCAGTAGATGCCGTTTACCATTACGACCTTCCGTGTGAAAAAGCAAATCAGGAAAATCCGCAGATTTTCCTGATTTGCAAATATAAAAATAATTTTTCCGATGAATTTGCCCAGAGCAACGCGGAGGGCATTTGAAATCGTTAAACATAGAAAGAAGCTGCAACCAATGGAAGAACTGAAGCTTTACGAGGGCCGTCCTGCCGACTGCACCGGGCGGCTGGAAAAAGAGATCCGTACCTATGACCTGCTGGACAAGCTGGGCATCCAATTCTGGCGCACCGACCACGGCTGGATGAAGGCCGACACCATGGAGGACTGCCATGTGATCGATGCCTGCCTGAATGCCACCGTGTGCAAGAACCTGTTCCTGTGCAACCGGCAGAAGACGAACTTCTATCTGCTCATGATGCCCGGGGACAAGCCCTTCAAAACCAAAGAGCTTTCCCATCAACTGGGCATTGCCCGCCTGAGCTTTGCCTCGCCCGAGGATATGGAGCAGTATCTGGACTGCACGCCCGGCTCCTCCTCCATTATGGGCCTTGCCAATGATGCTGAAAATAAGGTGCAGCTGCTGATGGATGAGGACATAAAGGCAGGGGAGTACCTCGGCTGCCACCCCTGCATCAACACCTCCTCGCTCAAGCTGCGAACGGCAGATGTGCTGGAAACTTTCCTGCCTGCCGTGCACCACGAGCCGATCTTCGTTCACTTGACCGGCGAATAACAGAAAGGAAAACCTGCGTATGATCGATAAACAGCGCCTTGAAACAAAATGTTCCACATGGAACATCACTCTCACCGGCACCCAGCTGGATCAGCTGGATGCCTTTGCCGAAATCCTGGTGGACTACAACCAGAAGGTCAACCTGACTGCTATCACTGACCCCGAGGGGATCGAGGATAAGCACTTCCTCGACAGCCTGCTGTTTGCCAGCCAGCCGGAAGTGGCGGGCCGCATGGTGGATGTGGGCGCAGGCGCAGGCTTCCCGGGCATCGTGACCAAAATCTACAAGCCGGAACTGGAGCTGACCCTGATGGAACCCACCGGCAAGCGGGTGGAGTTTTTGAAGTACGCCTGTGCCCAGCTGGGCTTGACCGGCGTGGAGTTTGCAAAGGAGCGCGCCGAGGAAGCCGCCCGCAAGGCGTGGCGTGAACAGTTTGATCTGGCATCTGCCCGGGCTGTGGCTGCGCTGCCCATGCTGGCCGAATACTGTCTTCCGCTGGTAAAGGTGGGCGGCAATTTCCTCGCCATGAAAGGCTCTTCCGGTGAGGAAGAACTGGCCGCAGCGCGCGGTGCCATCAAAAAGCTGGGCGGCGAGTACAAAGAAACCCGCACTCTGCACCTTCCGGGCGGCGACACCCGCACCCTGATCCTGTGCAAAAAGATTTCGCAGACTCCGACAGCCTACCCCAGAAACGGCGGAAAAATTGCGAAAAGCCCGTTGAAATAACGAAATATCGATAGAATTTTGTAAAACCCTGCCGAACGAAACTTCTGGCAGGGCTTTTATTTGTGTGATACACTGTGCCTGAAGCCTGAGTTTTCCACGCTTTCCCGGGAAAATGTGAAAAACAAAACCCATCCACCACGCGAAAGGAGCCGTGTATCCATGTTTGAACGCAAAAAGCAGGCGGGCAAAATTTATTTCCTGCCCATCGATCAGATCAGACCGTCGCCGTTTCAAGCACGGCGGGAATTCAGCGAGCAGGAGCTGGCTGCGCTGGCCCAGAGCATCCGAGAAAATGGTCTGCTGCAGCCCATCTCGGTGCGAAAAGTGTCGGATGGCGGCTACGAGCTGGTAGCCGGGGAACGGCGGCTCCGTGCCTGCCGCCTTGCTAAAATGAACACCATCCCTGCCATCCTCTGTGATTACGACGATGAGCGCACCGCCGCGCTGGGCCTGCTGGAAAACATCCAGCGCGCCGACCTGAACCCATTTGAGCAGGCGCAGGGCTTAAAGGATGTGATGGTGCTGTGGGACTGCACGCAGGCCGAAGCCGCCAAGCGACTGGGCATGGCGCAGCCCACCCTTGCCAACAAGCTGCGGCTTTTGCAGCTGAACGCTGACCAGCGGCAGTTCGTGCTGGACAACAGCCTCACCGAGCGACATGCCCGGGCGGTGCTGCGTCTGCCGGAAAACCGCCGCAGTGAAGCCTTGATCAACATTGCCAAACGTCGTATGAATGCCCGGCAGACCGACCTCTACATTGAACAGCTGCTGAACACCCCTGCAAAAGGCAGGCACCGCATCTCGATGGTCAAGGATGTGCGTATTTTTGTGAACACCATCGACCATGCCATCCGTCTGATGACCGATAATGGTGTGCCCGCCACTGCCCACCGGGAGGAGAAGGACGGGTATATCGAATATACGGTGCGCATCCCAACCACCGCCGCCGAACGGTAAAATTGTTCCATGTGGAACAGGGGACGAACTCCCTCAGTCAAAACCTGACGGTTTTTCCAGCTCCCTCGGAGAGGGAGCCTCTGGCGTGCCGGAAACTTTGCAATTTATCCGGCAGCTTTCCCGCGATGCCAAGGGCCCCATCCCAGAGGGGGCTGTCTGCGCAGCAGACGGGGGAGTTTTCTCCCCAAAGTGTCCGCTTTTCCGTTTTCCCACCTCTAAAAGTTAAAAATCCAGCGGAAAAACGCTTCAGATGGTTCAAAAACCGATTTGGATGTGCTATACTAGGTGTTAAGGTGCCTGTATGGACGGGAAACCGGCGGGCATGACTGCGAATGTTCCACATGGAACAATTAAATTTTCCCGGAAGGAAGAATTGTGCGTGGCAAAAATTGTAGCAATTGCGAACCAGAAGGGCGGCGTTGGCAAAACCACCACCGCCGTCAACCTGTCGTCCTGCGTTGCGGCGCTGGGCAAGCGGGTGCTCATCGTAGACCTTGATCCGCAGGGCAATACCACCACCGGCTACGGCATCCCGAAGCGCAGCGTGGAAAAGGGAACCTACGAGATCCTGATCGGTGAAGCACGAGCATCCGAGGCCATCCGTAAGACCGAGTACCGCACCGATGTCATCGGCTCCAACACCCGTCTGGCTGGTGCCAGTCTGGAAATGATCGACCTGCCCGCTCGTGAGAGCCGCCTGCGCAAGGCGCTGGCCGAGGTGCAGAAGGACTATGACTTCATCTTTATCGATTGTCCGCCCAGTCTGGATCTGCTCACCCTGAACGGCCTGAGTGCCTGCGACAGTGTTCTCATTCCGGTGCAGTGCGAGTATTACGCGCTGGAGGGTCTTTCGGAGCTGATCAGCACCTTAAAGACCATTCGCAAAAAGTACAATCCGTATCTGGATATCGAGGGCGTGGTGTTCACCATGTTCTCACTGCGGTATAATCTGACCGTGCAGGTGGTGGAGCAGGTGCAGAAGTATTTCGGCTCCAAGGTGTACAAGACCACCATCCCGCGCTCCATCCGCATTTCGGAGGCGCCCAGCTACGGCCAGCCCATCAATTTCTATGAACCCAAGGGCAAGGGCAGCGAAGCGTATATGGATCTGGCAATCGAATTTGTCAAGAACAACCGCCCGCACGAGCCCAAAAAGGCCCGCAGCAAAAGTGCACCCGTCGCAGAGCAGACGAAAAATGCTCTGGAAGATTAAACCTCAGGGGGAACATGAATGGCAAGAGGAAAAGGAGGACTTGGCCGCGGGCTGGACAGTCTGTTTGAAGATGCCGCCCCGGTTTTTGAGTCCGGTGCAAAGGTAGACACCTTGCCCCTGCGTGAGATCGAACCGGACCCGGAACAGCCGCGCAAGACCTTTGACGAACAGGCGCTGGGCGAGCTGGCGGCAAGCATTGCAGAGCATGGTCTGCTGCAGCCCATCGCGGTGCGTCCGCGCCCGCGCGGCGGCTACAGCATCGTGGCGGGTGAGCGCCGCTGGCGTGCCTGCCGCATGGCAGGGCTGAACGATGTGCCGGTGGTCATTAAGGAGGTCAGCGACGAGCAGGCCATGGAGCTGGCTCTGGTGGAAAATCTGCAGCGCGAGGATCTGGACCCGGTGGAAGAAGCAACCGGCATCCGGGAGCTGATGACCCGCTGCGGCCTGACGCAGGAGCAGGCGGCACAGAAGCTGGGCAAGAGCCGCAGCGCACTGGCCAACAGCCTGCGCCTGCTGAACCTGCCGGAAAACGTGCTGGAACTGCTGAAAAGCGGCTTTATCAATATCGGCCACGCAAAGGTGATCCTGAGCCTGCCCACACCGGAGTTGCAGGAGCAGGCGGCGCAGATCATTGCGGACAACCAGTTGAATGTGCGTCAGGCCGAGGCGCTGTGCAAAAAGCTGGCAAAGCCCGCAAAGGAGCCCAGAGAACCCAAGCCGCGGGGCACTCTGCCGGTGGAGGTGGAAGAAAGCCTCAAGCAGGTGCTGGGCAGCGAGGTGAACGTGGCCTACCACGACGGCAAGGGCAGGCTGACAGTGCATTTCTATTCAGACGAGCAGCTGCGGGCCTTTGCCAACCTGCTGGGACAGTACCAGAACGAAGAATAAAGCGATCCAAGGCGGGCGACCGTCTTTGAACGGCACAGGGGAGGGGATCTTCTGTGCGAACCGAAATAGAGCAAGGAGAGTCAATCATGCTTGATATCAAATTTGTCCGTGAAAACCCGGACGCTGTCAAGGAAAACATCAAGAAGAAGTTTCAGGATGCAAAGCTCCCGCTGGTGGACGAGGTCATCGAGAAGGATGCCAAGTACCGCGCATGCCTGAAGGAAGTGGAAGCCCTCAAGGCTGCCCGCAACAAGCTGAGCAAGGCCAACGGCCCCCTGTTCGGCCAGCTGAAGAAGTGCACCGATGAGGCACAGAAGGCCGAGCTGCAGGCTCAGATCGACGCCAACAATGCCGCCGTCAAGGCCGATGCCGACAAGATGGCTGAGCTGGAGCAGGAAGAAGAGACCCTGTCCGCACGCATTCAGGAGATCATGTACACCATTCCGCAGATGATCGATCCCAGCGTGCCCATCGGCCCGGATGATACCTACAACGTGGAAGCACAGCGCTTTGGTGAGCCTGTGGTGCCCGATTTCCCCATTCCGTACCACACCGAGATCATGGAGAGCTTCGACGGCATCGATATGGACGCCGCAGGCCGTGTGGCCGGCAACGGTTTCTACTATCTGCTGGGCAACATTGCCCGCCTGCACGAGGCTGTGCTGGCCTATGCCCGCGACTTTATGATCAACAAGGGCTTCACCTATGTGATCCCTCCCTTCATGATGCACGGCAACGTGGTGCAGGGTGTCATGTCCTTCCCGGAAATGGATGCCATGATGTATAAGATCGAGGGTGAGGACCTGTACCTGATCGGTACCAGCGAGCACACCATGATCGGCCGCTTCATCGACCAGACTCTGGACGAGGCCACTCTGCCCCTGACCCTGACCTCCTACAGCCCCTGCTTCCGCAAGGAAAAGGGCGCTCACGGCATCGAGGAGCGCGGCATTTACCGCATCCATCAGTTCGAGAAGCAGGAAATGATCGTGGTCTGCCGCCCCGACGAGAGCGCTGACTGGTACGAGAAGCTGTGGAAGAACTCTGTGGAGCTGTTCCGCAGCATGGAGATCCCGGTGCGTCAGCTGAACTGCTGCTCCGGCGACCTGGCCGACCTGAAGGTGAAGAGCTGCGATATCGAAGCATGGAGCCCCCGCCAGCAGAAGTACTTCGAGGTCTGCTCCTGCTCCAATCTGGGCGATGCACAGGCACGCCGCCTGCACATCCGCGTGAAGGGCAAGGACGGAAAGACCTATCTGGCCCACACCCTGAACAACACCTGCGTGGCACCTCCGCGTATGCTGATCGCCTTCCTGGAGAACCATCTGCAGGCCGACGGCACCGTGACCATCCCCGAAGTGCTGCAGCCGTATATGGGCGGCCTGAAGGTCATGGTTCCCACCCACAAGAAGAACTAAAACTGCACCGGGTTTTCCACATCCGGACAGAAAAAGGTTGAAAAAGCACCGCTTTCCGTGAGGGAAGCGGTGCTTTTTTGCCGCAAAACCCCTGCAAAAATGACGGGAAATGCAATATTTCAACGAAGATGCGTGGATAAAATCGAGATATTGAAAAAACGAAAAATTTTTTGAAAATATGTGTTGACAAAAGGCCTATCTATGGATATAATAATAGAGCACTGTTCAAGTGCACAAACAATATGTGGCGGTATAGCTCAGTTGGCTAGAGCATTCGGTTCATACCCGAAGTGTCACCGGTTCAAATCCAGTTACCGCTACCACTTTTACAGAGTTTCGCTAAGGTTAGGGGGACGGTCGTCTGCAGTAGTGGACGATGGAAGTCGGAGGTTTTAGCGAAGCTCTGTATTTCTAAGGCCCGTTGGTCAAGCGGTTAAGACACGGCCCTTTCACGGCTGTAACATGGGTTCGATTCCCGTACGGGTCATAAAAAATCCCTGATCTTAGGATTAGGGATTTTTTTATGCAACCCGTACGAGGAATCGAACAGGGCGGCGGTGCGCAGCACCGCAACCAAAGCCCCAGTGGGGCTTTGGTTAGCCCGCGGGTCCCAACGGCCAGGAATGTCTACCGTGGTTGCTGCCGTTTTGACCCGTACGAGGAATCGAAGGAACACGGCCGCCCGCAGGCGGCAAAAAAGAGCCCAGTGGGCTCTTTTTTAGTGCCCCGGGTTGCGGCTCCCAGCATCCGCGCGTGCCTTGGGCGGCACTTGCGTCTTGCTGGCCGCTGCCCCAACAACTCCTCCCTGCATCGGACACTGGCCGCGGTCGTCGTTGTTGCAGGTCCCGTCCTGTAGGAATGTCTGATGTGGTTGCTACCGCTGCATTGCGCAAGGGCGTTTTTAATTTGACCCGCACGGGAATTGCAGCTGAGCTGACCGCCGCCAGCGAGCAAAGACTTCCCCCGGTCGGGGGAAGATGTCGCATAGCGACAAAAAGGGGAGTACAGGGAAGCGAAGCTGGGGCCGTGGTCAGCAGGATGCGAACGCCGCCCCAAGGCGTGAAGGATACGCTGGGAACCACAACCCGGGACAGGGCGGCGGTGCGCCTTCGTCTTGAATACTACATACCAGATCACGGATAAAAGATCCGGCAGAGGAACACGTTCAAGTGCTCTTCTGCCGGGTCTTTCTACATTTTTTCGCAGATTTTCGACCTGAAATAGTAACAAAATTATGTCATTGAGACATCAATCCTCTATTTTTTACCGCGAAAATTGACTTGCACACCAAAAAATCCGGGATATTCTAGCACTTTCCATATAAATTAATGACAAAGTTTGGCGGAAATAATATCTTGTATACAGGCTGCACTTACGTTACAATACAGATGATATATCAATTGTACGAGCAGAAGGGAGGAAATGGAGTCCACAAGGGCAATTTTCAATCACGAGTACGGGCCGATGGCGGATGCAGCGTGCAGTTTTTGCATCATCTGTTCCCATCGCCTGATGCTTAGAACGGGAGGATGTCAATGGAAGTCTTTTTGCAAGCACTGGTAAACGGGATCCTGCTGGGCGGTTTCTACTCCCTGATGGGTATGGGCCAGAACATCATTTTCGGTGTTATGAACATCGTCAACTTCTGCCACGGCGAAATGTTGATGGTGGGCATGTACATTACCTATGTTCTGTATACCTACTTTGGGGTGGACCCCTATGTAGCGCTTCCCATCGTTGCAGTGCTCATGTTCGGTCTGGGTGCGCTGATCCAGTCCACTCTGATCACCCCTTCGCTCAAGACCAAGAGCTTTACGAACCTGCTGTTCCTCACCGTCGGTCTGGGCCTGCTGCTCACCAACGGCGCTCTGGTCATCTTTGGTTCCACCTATTATAAGATCATTACCCCTTATTCCCAGACCTACATTCCGCTGGGTCCGGTCACGATCGCGCTGCCGCGTCTGGTCAGCTTCCTGATTCTGATCGTGGTTGCCATTGCACTGTTTGCCTTCCTCAAGTATTCCACCACCGGCAAGCAGATCCGCGCCGTATCCCAGAACCCCATTGGTGCTGAGGTCGTGGGCATCAACGTCAAGAAAATTTACATCCTGACCTATGGTCTGGGCGTGGCTCTGGCCGGTATCGCCGGCTCTCTGCTGACCCAGTTCTACACCATCTATCCCACCGCAGGCGCAAGCTTCGGCTTCCGCGCACTGATCGTCGTGGTCGTGGGCGGTCTGGGCTCCATCCCCGGCGCATTCTTCGCCGGTATTTTCCTGGGCCTGCTGGAGCAGATGAGTGCATTGTTCATCAGCCCGTCCTACAGTGATATGATCGTGTTCGTCACCTTCATCATCATTCTGGTCGTGCGTCAGGTCATGATTCTGAGGAGGCGATAAGATGGATACCAGAAAAGCAGTTAAAACCTATCACCGCAATCTGGCGATCGTTCTGGCTATCATCGTCGCCATCTTCGCCGCGATCCCGCTGGTCGTGGATAAACCCTACATCATCAACATTTTCGTTCTTACCTTCTATATGTCCACCCTGTCCATGGCATGGAACATTCTGGGCGGCATCACCGGCCAGAACTCGCTGGGTCTGGCCGCTTACATGGGTCTGGGTGCCTATGTGTGCTGTCTGGTGGTCACAAAGACGGGCATGAACCCCTGGGTGGCCGCTGTGCTGGATATGCTCGTTGTGGGCGTTGTGGCCGGTGTCATCTTCTTCCCCAGCCTGATCCTGCGCGGCCCCTACTTCACGCTGGTGTCCATCGCGTTTGCCGAGTCCATCCGTCAGTTCATCATCAACTCGGAGTTCTTCGGCCGCGCATCCGGTGTGGGCCTGCCCTTCGGCAAGGACTCCTTTGCGCAGTTCCGCTTTACCAGCAAGGTGCCGTACTACTACATCGGCTTCATCATGATGGTGGGCGTTTATCTCATCATGAAGAAGATCGGCCGCTCCAAGCTGGGCTTTGCGCTGCGCACCATCCGCGAGGATGAGGACGCAGCCGCCGCTATCGGCATCAACCCCACCAAGTACAAGGTTATTGCCGTTGTCATTTCGGCTATCATTGCCGGTCTGGTCGGCTTCTTCTACGTCAGCTACATCCGCTACATCGACCCCGATATTATGATCCAGTCCAAGTCCACTGAGATCGTGCTGCCGGCAGTCGTGGGCGGCGCTGCCTACATCGAAGGCCCGCTGATCGGCGGCCTCATCATGATCCCGCTGAGCGAACTGCTGCGTGCAAACTTTGCCGCCATCCTGCCCGGCATCAACATGCTGATGTACGCCATCGTGCTGATCGTGGTCATCCGCTTCCGTCCGTCCGGTATTCTGGGCTGGTACATGAACTCGAAGGTCAAGACCTTCATCGATGAAAAGATCCTCAAAAAGCCGTCTCTGGACGTGCTGGAAGAATATGAGCTGATGGCAGACAAGGGAGGGAAGTAATCATGGCAGAAAAGCCTATTATTGAAGTCCAGGGCCTGACCAAGCGGTTCAAGGGTCTGACCGCCGTGCATGATGTTTCTTTCTCGGTGGAGAAAGGCTCCATCACCGGCATGATCGGCCCCAACGGTGCTGGTAAATCCACCACCTTCAACATGATCTGCGGCTACTACCCGCCCACCGAAGGCAAGATCTTCTACAATGGTGAGGACATCACCAACAAAAAGGCGTATGAGTACACCAACATGAAGATCGCCCGCACCTTCCAGATCATGAAACCTCTGAAGAACCTGAGCGTTCTGGATAACGTCACCGCCGCCGCCTACTTCGGCCACGCCGGTGCAAAGAGCGAAAAAGAGGCCAAGGAGCGCGCCATGGAGGTGCTGCACTTCACCGGCCTGTACGAAAAGCGTCATGTGATCTCCAAGGACATGGGCACGCCGGACCAGAAGCGTCTGGAGATGGCCCGCGCTCTGGCCACCAAGCCCGAAATGCTGTTTCTGGACGAGAACATGGCAGGCTTGAACCCGGCTGAGACCGAAGAGGCCATCCAGCTGATCCGCAAGATCAACGAGTCCGGTGTCACTATCCTGCTCATCGAGCACATCATGAAGGCGGTCGTGAGCCTGTGCGAGAAGGTCATCGTCCTTCACCACGGCGAAAAGATCGCTGAGGGCACGCCCGAGCAGGTCATGAACGATCCTTACGTCATGGAGGTGTACCTGGGCACCAAAAAGGAGGGCGCAAGTGCTTAAAGTTGAAGGTCTGAACGCCGGTTACGGCTCTGTGAACATCCTGTGGGACATCGGCTTTGAGGTGAAGGATGGCGAGATCGTTTCCATCCTTGGCTCCAACGGTGCCGGTAAGACCACCATGGTGCGCACCATCACAGGCATGGTCAAGGCCAGCTCCGGCAAGGTGGAGTTCAACGGGGAGGACCTCTCCGGCAAAAGCTCCCGCGTTATTCTGGACAGCGGCATCGTGCAGGTGCCGGAAGGCCGTCAGCTCTTTACCGAGATGACCGTGCTGGAAAATCTGGAACTGGGTGCATTCAATAAGGAGACCAAGGCGCATTTTGCAGAAAATCTGGAAAAGTGCTATAACTGGTTCCCCAAACTGCGCGAGCGCGCAAAGCAGGCTGCCGGCACTCTGTCCGGCGGCGAGCAGCAGATGGTGGCCGTGGCCCGTGCGCTGATCGGTATGCCCAAGCTGCTGATCCTGGACGAGCCCAGTCTGGGCCTTGCCCCCAACATCGTGGACGACATTCTGGAAGTGGCCAAGACCATGGTGAAGAATGACGGCATCTCGGTGCTGCTGGTGGAGCAGGATATCACCAAAGCCCTTGCAGCGGCTGACCGCGGCTATGTCATTGAGAACGGCCGCGTGGCACTGGAAGGCACCGCCGCCGAGCTTTCGGCAAACGAGCACGTCAAGAAGGCGTACCTCGGCATCTGATTTTGGAAACTGGATGTCCGGCGGGCACTACTTCACACGGTGCGGCGGGGCATCTCGGATTAACAAGCTGTTTTTTACAAACAGAATTGGAGGACAATTATGAAAAAGATCTCTCGTAGAAGCTTCCTGAAGGCATCCGCTGTTCTGGGCAGCGCAGCTGCTCTGACCGCCTGCGGCGGCTCTTCCGCTTCCACCAGCACTGCAGCATCTACCAGCACCGCAGCATCCGGCAGCACTGCAGCAGCCAGCGGTGACACCATCAAGATCGGTACCATCTATGCAATGTCCGGCGGCAACGCAGCCATCGGCGAGAACATCCTGCGCGGCATCGACTTCGCAGTGGACGAGATCAACAAGGCAGGCGGCGTGAACGGTCAGATGCTGGAAGTTGTCCGCGGCGACCATGCAGGCGACGCAGCCACCGGTAAGTCTGAGGCAGAGCGCCTGATCACTCAGGAAGGCGTCAACGTCATTATGGGCTGCCATATGTCCGTTGTTACCGAGGTCGTGGCTCAGGTCTGCCAGCAGTACGGCATCCCCATGATCACCGCTATCTCCACGCTGGACCGCCTGACCGACGAGGATCACAAGGACTACGATTACTTCTTCCGTCTGTGCCCGCTGAACTCCGTCTACGTGGAAGATATGCTGAAGTATCTGCAGGACTCCAAGGAGCAGACCGGCAACGAGATCAAGAAGGTCGCCATCTTCACCGATAAGGCTGCCATCGGTCAGGAGCTGATCCGCTGCGTCAACCTGTTTGCACCGGACTACGGTCTGGATGTTGTGGCCGAAGTGGACTACAGCTCCAACGCGACCGACCTGTCCTCTCAGATCCTGGCTCTGAAGCAGGCTGATCCCGATGCCATCCTGTGCGACTCCTACATCGGCGACGCTACCCTGTTTGTCCAGACCCTGAAGGAGCAGAACTACAAGCCCAAGATGATCGTTGCCAAGGCAAACGGCTTCACCGATCCTTCCTTCATCCCGAACCTGGGCGCATCCGCAAACGGCGTGGCTTCTGTTGTCGAGTTCAACCCCGACCTGACCAACGGCGTGGAGATCAACGAGGACTTCAAGAAGGTCTACAATGTCAACATGAACGGCCACTCTGCTGAGTCCTACACCGTTGTGTGGCTGTTCAAGTCCGCCATCGAGAAGGCCGGCTCCACCGACGGTGCCGCTGTCCGCGACGCTCTGGCAGAGCTGTCCATCGACGGTGCATTCGAGGGCGGCCGCAAGATCGTTCTGCCCTACTCCAAGATCGAGTTCACTCCCGAGTACGAGATCGGCGGCGTAAAGCACTACCGTGACAACACCTACGCTTCTGTTGCAATCGCACAGGTGCAGGATCAGGAGTGGAAGACCGTCTGGCCCTTCGAGTTCGCTTCCTCCAAGATCCAGGAAGTCACTCTGGGCTGATAAAGTTACCCCAAAGAACACAGCAGGCGAGCCGCCCAATGGGCGGCTCGCCTTTTTGCATCTTCAGTTGTTTTTGATATAGGTAAAAATATCCTCCGGCACTGCCGCCAGTGCATCCGCACCGGCAGCGGTCAGTTCTGCGCGGCCCCGGAAGCCCCACAGCGCGCCCATGGCGGGCAGCCCGGCATTGTGTCCGGTGAGGATGTCCACATCGCTGTCGCCCACAAAAAGGGTGGCAGAGCGGTCTGCACCGATCTCGTCCATCAGCGCATACAGCCCGGCGGGGTCCGGCTTGGTGGGCACACCGGGCCTGCTGCCGCGCACGGCAGCAAAGCGGCCTGTGCCGAAATAGTGGGCGATGATCTTGCCGCAGAGCGGGTCGGCCTTGTTGGAGAACACTGCGCACGGAACACCCTGTGCCCGCAGCTCGTCCAGCAGCTCCGGGATGCCGGGATAGGGGGCCGTCTTGTCCTCCTTGTGGGCGTCGTACCGGGCAGTGAATTCAGCCAGCGTGGCCGCCAGCTGCTCCGGCGTGCGGGCATTTTCCGGCGAGAAGCGCTCCACCAGCTTCGGGATGCCATTGCCCACCATGTGCTTGAACTGTTCCACCGTAAAGGTGGGCCAGCCGTGCTGTTCACACACCCAGTTGCCTGCATCGGCAAGGTCGTCGATGGTGTTCAGAAGGGTGCCGTCCAGATCGAATAATACAGTTTTTATCACAGAAAAAGACTCCTTACAGTTTCAGAAAAGTAAAAATGGCAATTCGCTGCACTTTACGCTGCGCACCCTGCACTTCACCCCGCCCGGAAAGGTGAGGGTGAGGTTCGTGTGGTGCACCGCTGCGGCCCACGGCGACTGCATGGCCGTCAGGGCCGGTGCAGGGCACAGCACGCAGATCTCGTGCAGATGGAAGCCGTGCTGCCAGCGCAGGGTCAGACGGCCGTTTTGCAGCCAGATGCCCTCCTTGCGCCAGCCGTTGTACGCACCCACCAGCAGGGCCGCAAACACGGCGGTGACCACCAACAGCGGCACCGTGAGGGCAGGCAGGGTGTAGCGGGATACCGCTGTCAGCAGCAGGCACAGCCCGCAGGGGATGCCGGCAGGCAGAAAAAACGCCGGGATGCTGCGGCCTGCGGTGTCCACCGGGGCTTTTGGCGGCAGGGCAAAGCCGGGCAGAAGCTCCTGTAGAAAAGGGCCGTCCTCCTGCCAGACCAGCAACGGGATCTCCGGCTGGCAGCTGCCTGCTGTAACGAACACCGGGCAGTAGCCCAGTGCCCATGTAGCAGGCGAGCGGCGCAGGTCCGCATAGCTCAGATGTTCCAGCGCAAGGCGCATCTCGTACTGGCGCACAAAGCCGCCCCTGCTGCCAAGGTGACTCTCGGTGCGCCACACGGTGTAATGGGCCGCATGGGCCGCACTGCGCACAAGGCTTGCGCAGAACAGCACACCGCCCAGCACCAGCAGCCATGCTGTGCCCATGGGCAGCCAGCGCGCCGCCCACGCCGCAATGCGGTTCAGGTGGGCAAAGGCCGCCGTCTGGGCATCCGGCGCATAGGGCCTGCTCTGTTTGATGGCCAGCGCCAGCAAAGCAAGGGTGGAAAGGCCGTTGGCACCCAGCACCGCAAAGGCCAGCTTTTCGCCGCCGCGCGGGGTGTGGGCCACAGTATCCCGGCGCGGCATCATGCGGTCAGCTAAAAACTGCGCGTTCTGTGCGCTCAAAAGCAGGGTCAGGGTGCGCTTCTGCCCGGCAGGGTACAGCACCACCCGGCTGGCACCGGCCAGCCGGTAGAGCAGGGGCCGCTCGATGGTGAGCGCTGCCAGCTGGCTGGCTTTCAGGCAGCGGTCCAGCCGCACGCCCAGCCGCCAGCGCACCCGCAGGGTTCCCTGTGCATCCACCCGCCAGCGGCCTGCGTGCAGCACGGCGGCGCTCACAGCGGCAAGCACTGTCAGCAGCGCCGCGCCCTGCACCAGAGCCGTGCGCAGCGCCGCCCAGTTGCGGGCAAACAGCACCTGCAAAAGCGGCAGCAGATACAGCAGAATGGTCTTGCGCAGAAAATGCAGCACCGCAAACGGGTGGAAGCCGCGTTCGGTCATGGCGTTTCCTCCATCAGCACAGCGGCAAGGGCCTGCGCCTGCAGGGCATCCACGCCCGGCAGAAACAGCTGTACGCCCGGGCCGTGCACCACCAGCACGCTGCACCCGGCCAGCCACAGAAGCGGCGTGCGCAGGGTCCACACGCCAGTCACGGCCCGGCGGGGAAGCTGCCGTGTGATGGGAACGGCGATACCGGCCCGCACGGCAGTGTTCCGGGCGGTGAGCACTGCGGTAAAGCTGCAGGCTCTTGCCCACGCGGCGAACACAAGGCACACCCACAGGGCACAGAAAATACACCCGGCAAACAGGCTCTGCCAGAACACAAAAGGCGCGCAGAACACGCCGGGAACAGCGGCCCAGACGCACAGTACGGCCCGGCCCTTGGGCGGAATGATCAGCGCCGTGCGCAGCAGGTCACGTTCGGTCATTTGCCGGAAAGGCCCCATGCATCCATCAGCAGGTGCAGGGTGTCATCCTGCGTCAGGCAGAGGATGCGGTCCCACGGCAGTAAGGTGGTATTGCCGTGGGGGATGATGAACTCCGCATCGCGGGTGATGCACACCAGAATGACGTCGCCCGGCATAGGGATGTCCTTGACCGCCTGCCCTGCAAACTGGAAGTTCTCCGGCAGCAAAATTTCGTTCAGGCTGGCAGTGCCGCCGCCCAGCGAGAGCAGCTGGCGGATGGTATCCGTCTCGATCTCGCGCTCAAGGATGTGGCTCAGGTTGTCGGTGCCGCACACTACGGTGTCCACGCCTAAGGTGTGCAGCAGCTCGCGATTCTTGGGGTTGGAGGCCCGGGCCACAGTGCGGTTCACGCCAAACTCCCGCTTTGCGATCTGGCAGGCCACAAGGTTATTCTCGTCCGCACCGGTCACGGCCACAAAGGCATCGCAGCTGGCAACGTCGGCCGTGCGCATGGTGTCAAAGCTGATGGCATCGCCGCAGATCACCGGGATATCCAGCGAATCGGCCAGCGAACGGCACAGCATTTCCTGCGGTTCAATGATGGTCACTTTGTGGCGGTGGGCCAGCAGGCTCTGGGCCAGATACATGCCCACTTTGCCGCCGCCTGCGATACAAACTTTCATATGCTTCCCTCACTTTTTACTTTGCCAGTGCGCGGAACACCGATTGCTCGGTGAGCACCGTGGGGCAGATGGTGTCGATCTCGTAAGCCTTGTGGTACAGCACCTGCAGGTGCGGGTCGGACACGCGGCAGATCACCTTCTCACGGCGGAAGATGCTTTTTGCGATTTGTGCCGCCATCAGGTTTACCGAGTCGTCCTCGCTCACAGCGGCCACGGCATCGCAGCTGTCAATGCCGCCCTGCCGCAGGGTATCCGGGTCGGTGGGGTCGCCCACCAGAGCCGTGCCGCCAAAGCTGTAGTCGTCAAAGGCATCCAGACGCTTGAGCTGTTCGGGATCCTTTTCGATCAGCGAGATATCATGGCCGATGCGTTCCAGATCGCGGATGAGGGAAGCACCCACCTGGTCGCAGCCGATCACCAGAATATTCATATGGATTCACCCCGTTGTAGAATGGTTCAACAAAAATACCAAGAGTGCTTAAACTCTGTTTTGATTTGCGGATAAAATAGAAGGAAAAGGGTCTTTGCATCAGTATAACACATTTCCCGACGCAGTAACAGCCTGCAGGGCAAAAGTGGCGGCGGGCGTAAAAATTTTCGCATTCTGCGTGCGTGCAGAGACATAGTATGGTATACTGGAAGAAAATAAGCTGCTGTGCCTTTGTGCACAAGGAGGGGTACTTACGTTTTTTGAGATCATCAAAGCCATCCTGATGGGCATTGTGGAGGGCATTACCGAGTGGCTTCCCATTTCGTCCACCGGTCATATGATCCTGCTGGAGCAGATCATCAAATTCAACGCAAGCGAAGAGTTCATGTCCATGTTCCGTGTGGTCATCCAGCTGGGTGCCATCATGGCCGTGGTGGTGCTGTTCTGGGGCAAGCTGTGGCCCTTTGGCATGAAGCAGGGCAGGGTCATTTCCAAGCCCAGTGTGTGGAACCTGTGGTTCAAGGTGGTAGCGGCCACGATCCCGGTGCTCATCATCAGCCCGCTGGACGACTGGATGGAAGCTCACTTCTACAATTACATCACGGTTGCCGCGATGCTCATTCTGTATGGCGCGCTGTTCTTTGTTGTGGAGAACCGCCGCGCCGCGCCGCACGTGAGCCGGCTGGAGCAGATCACCTACCGCGATGCCATCATCATTGGCCTGTGGCAGTGTCTGGCCATCATTCCGGGAACCTCCCGCTCTGGTGCCACTATCGTGGGCGGCCTGCTGCTGGGCCTGTCCCGCGCCTGTGTGGCAGAGTTCACCTTCTATCTGGCCATCCCGGTCATGGCGGGCGCATCTCTGCTCAAGGTGGTCAAGTTCGTTGTCGGCGGTTCCGTGATGACCGGCACCGAGGTGGCTGTGCTGGCAGTGGGCTGTGTGGTGGCCTTTGGCATGAGCCTTGCCGCCATCCGCTTCCTGATGGATTACGTCAAGCGCCACGATTTCAAGTTCTTTGGTGCCTACCGCATCGTGCTGGGCATCATCGTGCTGGCAGTGGCGGCTGCGACAGCAATCTTCTGATTTGGAATGCTTCCCGCAGGGAGCGTAGTCGCGTGTTTAAGGTTTCATGCCTTTTGCAAAATGCATCGCCGCCGGGGATGTTCTCTTTTGCGTGCCAAAAGAGAACCAGAAAAGCACCCGCTACTTTCGAGGCGCGGGAGGCACGAACTAGGGGCTGCTCGCCCCTAGTGACCCCAAAGCTGTTGGGCTCCATACAAAAAATCCAAGCCGCTTCGCTAAAGGATTTTTTGTGTTCCGCTGATTTTGAGTCGCTTGCGCGACGAGCCGTGCGGATAAGCTTGTGCATTTTCTGCTGCGCGAACGCTCCCGCAGGGAGCCGGCGCTGCAAGATGCCGCTGCCCGCTACAACTCTTTCCTGTGAAAATTGAAAGCCGGAAATCTGCAGATTTCCGGCTTTCTTTAGTTAGGAAATGATAGTTCCGCTAAATATGGCCAGAGCGATCAGCGGAGGCCATTTTGATCGTGGGACACAGAGGGGTGCCCGCCGCCCTTTACGACAGCACTTTTTCTTTGCAAAAAGATGTGCTATACTACAAAATAAGAGAGTATGCGGCAGCGTGCCGCGCAAACAAAATGGAGGAACCTGCTATGGAAGCATCCAAGGTCTATTATACAGATTTCCGCTGTCCCGTGGGCACCAGCCTGCTGGACAAGCTGCGCCGCGTGTGCATTGCTGCCGGCATCAAGGATATTGATATGGATGGCAAGTTCGTTGCCATCAAGATGCATTTCGGTGAGTTGGGCAATCTGGCATTCCTGCGCCCCAACTATGCCAAGGTGGTGGCCGACCTGTGCAAGGAGCAGGGCGGTCTGCCGTTCCTGACCGACTGCAACACCCTGTATCCGGGCAGCCGCAAGAACGCACTGGAGCACCTCACCTGCGCCCAGCTGAACGGTTTCTGGCCCATGACCACCGGCTGTCAGGTCATCATTGCGGACGGCCTGCGCGGCACCGATGAAGCAGAGGTGCCGGTGCCGAACGGCGAATACTGCAAGACGGCAAAGATCGGCCGCGCCATCATGGACGCAGATATCTTTATCAGCCTGACCCATTTCAAGGGCCACGAATCCACCGGCTTCGGCGGTGCCCTCAAGAACATCGGCATGGGCTGCGGCTCCCGTGCAGGCAAGATGATACAGCACGCCGCCGGACACCCGGAGGTGCAGCAGAGCCTGTGCCGCGGCTGCCACCGCTGCGCGAAGGAGTGCGGCTCCGATGCCATCACCTACGATGCAAACAACAAGGCCGTCATTGACCAGACCAAGTGCAAGGGCTGCGGCCGCTGCATCGGTGCCTGCAACTTTGACGCGATCTATTCCCAGTGCGACAGCGCCAATGAGATGCTGGACCGCAAAATGGCCGAGTATGCGGCTGCCGTATGCGCAGGCCGTCCCTGCTTCCACATTTCTCTGGTGCAGGACATCAGCCCCAACTGCGACTGCCACGGTGAGAACGATGCACCCATCCTGCCGGATATCGGCATCTTTGCATCCTTTGATCCGGTGGCGCTGGATCAGGCCTGCGCCGATGCCTGCCTGAATGCACAGCCGCTGCCGAACAGCCAGCTGGGCCAGAACCTTGCAAAGCCCGGCTGGAACTGCCACCACGATCACTTCAAGGATTCCAACCCCAATATCGAGTGGAAGGCCACGCTGGAGCAGGCCGAGAAGATCGGCATGGGCACCCGCCAGTATGTGCTGAAGAAGGTATAAAAATCAGAAACAGAAGGAATGCTGCACATGGTCAGCATCCTCGCCCTCTCCGTCACCTACGGTGCCACCTCTCCCAAAGGGAGAGGCCTTGGCAAAGAGATGGACTTTGCGTGGACTGCCAAGGGCTCCCACTTTGGGGGAGCTGGCGAACGAATGTGAGCCTGAGAGGGCGAGCCCGTTAAAGAAAAAAGCATCTGCAACAAAATCGCTGATTCTGAAATTCAGAAGCGATGGTTGCAGATGCTTTTTTGTTTTATTAAGCCTCGCCGTTTGTCTCCGGCACGCAGTCGTCCAGCACGGTCTGCAGGGCCTGCCAGTTCTTCAGGGTGCAGCCGGGCAGGGTGTCCGGGTCAAGGCCGGCATCCTCAATGCGGCCAGCCATGCTGTCCTTGTCGCTCAAAAGGCTCAGCGCGTCCGGCTCGATCATCGTCCAGGCCTCGGCAAAGCTTTCCTGCTCATCAGCGTCCAGCGTGTCGTACCAGCTGTAGAAAGCTTCCTGCACGGCTTCCGGGGTGCGGGAGGCAAGGCGGGCGTTTTCTGCCCACTGCAGCAGGGATGCCGCTGCGATCACCGATTTGAGCGAGCAGCCGGAAACACCCGGCCCCCAGCCCAGACAAGGCTCAAAGGCGGCAGCGGTGCCGGTGATGGAGAAGATGGAGTTCTCGTCAAAATCGCCGGGGTTCAGGCCAGAGGTGTCGGCCCGGGTGGTGGAATCAGGCAGGTCCTCGCCGGAAGCAGCGGAGCTTGCAGAACTGCTGGCAGAGCCTGGCGCTTCGGAACTGCTGGCGGTTGAGCCGCCGCAGCCTGCCAGAATGCTGCAGGCCAGCGCTGCGCAGAGCAGCAGCGAGAGGATGCGGGTATATCTCAATTTCATAGTAATGTCCTCCTTGAGCGGTGCCGCAGCCGGGCCGCAGCACTTCAAAACGATACACCCTAAGTATACGTTCTGCCGCGGCGGTTGTCAATCGGACAGCGCAGAACGAATTTCAAGCGGGAAATATGCACCCTGCACAAAGAAGGGATGTATTTTTGGGAACTTTGCATTCTTGACATTTTTTGCAAAAATCGGTTGACTACAAGTATAGTGTCTGCCCACGTCAGCCGGAAAGGAGGGAAACGCCCATGAAGCACCGCATCACAGCCGCATTGGAACGGTTCTCCCGCGCAATGCTGGCACCGCTGAGCTATCTTTCGGCGGCAGGCCTGCTGCTGGTGGTGGGCGCACTGCTTACCAGTGCGCCGCTGGCCGGGGTGCTGCCCTTTTTGCGGTGGGAGCCGGTGCAGCTGGCGGGCAGGATCATTTACAAATGCCTCACGGCGGTCATTTCAAATCTGAGCGTGCTGTTCTGCACCGGTCTTGCGGCGGCGCTGGCAAAGCGGGAAAAGCATCAGGCGGCGTTCATCGCCCTGATGAGCTATCTTGTCTACCTGACAGCGGGCAATGTAACGCTGACCGAGTTGGGCCTGCTGGCGCAGCCGGATGCGCTTACCGGCCTGTACAGCGCAGGCCAGACCATGGTGCTGGGCATCCAGACTGTGGATACCGGCGTGTTCGGCGGCATTCTGCTGGGCCTGCTCACCGCCTTTGTGTATGACCGCACCTGCGAAAAAGCCCACCGCGGCATTCTGGGCGGTGTGTTCTCCGGTGTGCGGTGGTCCTTTGCCTGCATGGCGGCACTGGCGGCGGTGCTGGGCTTTGGGGCCTGCTTTGTCTGGCCGCCTGTCCAGAAGGCCATTGCGGCCGTCACCGGCTTCATTGCCGCTTCCGGCAATATCGGGTTGTTTTTGTACGGCTTTCTGGAACGGCTGCTCATCCCTACAGGGCTGCATCATCTGGTGTATATGCCGTTCCAGTTCTCGCAGCTGGGCGGTCAGCTCACGGTGGGCAGCATCACCTATACCGGTGCCTATGTGGTCACGATGACCGAATATAACCTCGGCCTGCCGTTTTCGGATGGCATCGTGTGGATGTACACCGGCTTTACCAAGACCTTCGGCTACTTTGGCATTGCGGCGGCATTCATCTTCTGTGCCCGGCGGGGCAGCCGCAAAAAGACTGCTCTTCAGCTGCTGCCGCTGGCCTTTACGGCATCGCTGGCTTCCATTACGGAGCCGCTGGATTTTCTGTTCTGCTTCTCGGCACCGGTTTTGTGGCTGGCGCACGCAGCCATCTCCGGCAGCTTCATCGTGCTGCTGCACCTGTGCGGAGTCACGGCGTTTACCTCGAACCTTCTGGGGTCGCTTGTGATGAACCTTTCCGCTGGTGCGGCCCGTACGAACTACCCGGTGCTGTATCTGCTGGGCCTTGCCCAGATCGCGGTGTATTTTGTGGTGTTCACTGTGCTCATCAAGGCGCTGGACCTGCCCACACCGGGCCGCCGCCCGGAAGAGCCGTCCCGGCCGGAAAAGGCCCTGCCACTGGACGAGCAGGGAGTAGAAAAGCTCATTGCAGCCTTTGGCGGGCGGGAGAACATCCGCACGGTGGACAACTGCTTTACCCGCCTGCGTGTCACGGTGAACGACCCGGCCTTCGTCAAGGAGCAGGCCCTGAAAGCCCTGCCCTGCAGCGGTGTGGTGCAAAGCGGCTGCGATGTGCAGATCGTGTACGGCATCCACGCGCCGGAGGTGCGGCAGGCGGTGGAGCGGCGGCTGGACAGGGCACTTCTCTAGGCAGGACGGCGGAGAAAGCTCCACGATGGCCTGCCAGTACAGAGAAAGCTTACAAATTGCGAAAGGAAATTTTCAATGCAGGAAAAACCGTTTCTAAACCAGAAAAAAACACCTGAGGTGGTTGGCCGCTTTGCACCCAGCCCCAGCGGGCGGCTGCATCTGGGCAATCTGGCCTGCAGCCTGCTGGCGTGGCTCAGCGCCAGAAGCCGGGGTGGACGCATCGTGCTGCGCATTGAGGATCTGGATGCCGAGCGCTGCCCGCGCATCTATGCTGACCTGCTGGAACAGGATCTGGACTGGCTGGGCCTTGCGTGGGACGAGGGCGGCAGCACCGGCGGGCCGAACGGCCCCTATTACCAGAGTGAGTGCGCAGAGATCTACACCGCAAGCTACAAAAAGCTGGAAGAGCGCGGCCTTGTGTACCCGTGTTTTTGCTCCCGCGCCCAGCTGCACGCGGCCAGCGCGCCCCATACCTCGGACGGCAACGTGGTCTATCCGGGCACCTGCCGCGGCCTGACCGCTGCCGAAATTGAGGAAAAACGCAAAAAGAAGGCCCCTGCCTATCGTCTGATGGTGCCGGACGAGGACATCACATTTGTGGATGGCTGCATGGGCCCGCACACCGAAAATCTTTTGCACGACTGCGGTGACTTCTACCTGCGCCGGGCGGATGGCGTGTTCGCCTATCAGTTGGCCGTGGTGGTGGACGATGCCCGCATGGGCGTTACCGAAGTGGTGCGCGGTGCAGACCTGCTTTCGTCCACGGCACGGCAGCTGTATTTGTACCGCCTGCTGGGCCTGCAGGCACCGGGGTTTGCCCACTGCCCGCTGCTGCTGGCCCCGGATGGGCGGCGGCTCTCCAAGCGAGACGGCGACCAGAGTCTGGAAAACCTGCGGGAAAAGTATACCGCGCAGGAGATCGTGGGCAAGCTTGCCTACGCCTACGGCCTGCAGCCGGAGCCTGCGCCCCGCACACCGGAAAGCCTGATCAAAGACTTTTCCTGGGCAAAGGTGCCAAAGCAGGATGTCTGCCTGCCGGAGGATCTGTTCTGAACAAAAAAAGATGCGCTGCCCCCGATGACAGCGCATTTCTTTTTTATAGAGATTCAGATGCGGCGCATCTGCGGAAGATCGTTGGTGTCCATCATACGGCTGAACGCGGTATCCAGTGCCAGCGCCAGCAAAGCGCCCAGCGCTGCATCGATGCAGCTGTGCTGCTTGAGCAGCATGGTGGAGCATACAATGGAGATGCACAGCACATCAGCGGCCGGGCGCATCCAGCGGAATCGGGGCTGCTCAAAGATGCGGCAGCGGTGATAGGCCAGCATCAGCGTGACCGAGTTGAACACATGGATGGACGGGCAGACATTGATGGGTGTGTCGGTGCTGTACAGGAACCGCACCGCACGGGCGAAGATGTCTGTGCCCGGCACATAGCAGGGGCGCAGATTCAGCCCGGTGGGCAGGATCACGTAGCAGGCCAGCGCAATGGTCATACCGCTGAACAGCGGCATACACAGCCGCCAGAAGTCCTCCCGGGGTGCCTTCCACAGAAGGAAGAACAGGGTGAACGGGATCCACGGAAACCATGCAAAATAGGGGATGGCCGCATATTTGCAGAAGGGAATCAGATCGTCCAGCCGGCAGTGCACGAGGATGTGCGGCATATGGATCTGGGTGTTCAGGAAATTGAATGCGGAAAGATAAAGTATGAGATACAGCGCCATGAAGCAAATCGGATGGCGCGAAAACCAACTGCGTTTCATTGAAAAAGCCTCCTTTTTGCAGAAGTGAAAGCTCTTAGCACTGTGAAATTATACGCCGGGAATGTGACAAAAACAAGAACGAAAGCAGACAACATTGCTGAAAAACAAATAAATTATTTGTGCGTATTGCGTAAAAAAGAGCCTGCCTTCGCGGCAGGCTCTTATAAAATGCAGAGGAAAGATTCAGATGACCTGCTGTTCCAGCCACTTGCCGCGCAGGAAGCGTACAAAGAAGCACAGGGAGCGGAACGCCCAGTCCAGATACATGCCCATCCAGATGGCCAGCAGGCCGCCGTGGAAGGCCAGCACACACAGGTAGCAGAAGCCCACCCGGAAGGCCCACATGGACACGATGCTCACGGTCATGGTAAAGCGGGCATCGCCTGCCGCACGCAGGATGTTGGGCATGGTAAAGCTGGAAGGCCAGATGAACAGCGAAACGATGTTGAACCACACCATCACTTCCAGCGCCATGGCGTAGGCTTCCGGCGAGAGGTTGAACAGGCCCAGTGCAAATTTGTTGGCAAACAGGAAGGCCGAAAGGTTCATGAACCATGCGCCACAGTAGGCAAACAGCATCAGGCGGCGGGAGTAATACACGGCCTGATCTTTTTCGCCTGCGCCAAGGCACTGGCCCACCACGGTCAGCGCAGCCATGCCCACGGCGTTGGCCGGGATGTTCAAAAAGGTGGTGGTGGTGTTTGCCACGGCGTTGGCCGCAATGGCAGCGGTGCCCAGAGTGGAGGTCAGGCTGGAAACGGACAGCTTGCCGATCTGGAACATGCCGTTTTCAATACCGGCAGGGATGCCCACCCGCAGGATCTGCTGGATGAGCCGTGCCTTCGGGGCAAGGGCCTGCAGGCCGTCCACCCGCAGCGGGCAGGCGGGCCGCTGCAGCAGGTACAGCACAGCCACGCAGGCAATGGCGCGGGACACAAGGCTGGCCAGTGCGGCACCCATCACGCCCATTTTGAAGCCGTAGATCAGCACGGCGTTGCCGCCAATGTTCACCACATTCATTACAAGGCTGGACATCATGCTGATCTTGCTGTTGCCCTGCGCCCGGAACAGGGCCGCACCGGCGTTGTACAGGCCGATGAACGGGTAGCTCAGGGCCGAGAGCAGGAAGTAGGTCTCGGCATAGCGCATCACGTCCACGTCGATGGAGCCGAAGATGCCGCGCAGGATGGCATGGCGGCCCGCCACCACAACGGCGGCCACCAGCAGGCTGAAGCTGGACAGGATGAACAGGATCTGCGCCGCTGCATTCTTGGCATCCTTTGGCTCCTGCCGGCCGATGTACTGGCTGGTGACCACCGCGCCGCCGGTGGCAAGGGCGCTCATGATCTGGATCATCAGGGTGTTGAAGCTGTCCACAAGGCTCACGCCGGAAACAGCGGCTTCCCCCACCGAGGAGACCATCAGCGTGTCGGCCAGACCGATGGTCACGCTGAGCGCCTGCTCTGCGATCAGCGGCAGCAGCAGGGCAATGAGCTGCTGCCGGGTGAACAGCGGCGGCTTATGGAACGCGGGCGTTTTGGTTGCTGTCATAGGTTCCTCCGTAACGGTGACAAGATACACTTGGATACATGACCTATATCATACAGCAGAACGCGCAGAATTACAAGAGAAAATCTTCTGTCAGGAAAATTCCTGACTGGGGGTCAGGCTGGTGCCGTAATATACGATATAATCATACGGGACGGTCGGCCCGAACACCGTCTTGTCTGGGTACTTCCTCAGCATGTCCGCTTTCAGGTCGGCCGGGGTCTCGGGCACACCGGCGCAGAGCGTATCGGAGCACACGGCATTCCAGAGGCCCGCAGAGAACGAGGTGCAGTTGTAAATGGCCGACCAGTGGTCTGCGTTGGCCAATGCCTGATTTACAGTGTCTAGCTGGCTCTGGTCCAGTGAGACCTGAATGCCGTAAAGATTCTGATAGTAAGAAGCGTTCAGGTAATACTTGTAGTAGCCCTCCAGATTGTACCAGATGCCGGAATGCTCGCAGCGGTTGCCGCGGGTGCTTACGGTGATGGACGTATCCGGCGCAATGAGCAGTCCGCCCACATTGATATCCTGCTCCGAGACATTGGTGATGGTGAGGAAGCTGTGTCCGCTGGTGTTGAGGGGAACATCGCCGTGGTCATCGGCGCGGGCAAAAAGCCGCAGCACCGCAACGGCTCCCTCGGCAGGGGCATCACCGTAGGCCTGCACAGGGGACTTGTGGTCTGCCTGCGCAAAGTGGTACGGCCCGCCAAAGTTGGTGGTAAAGCCAACGACATTGCGCATCAGGTCGGCAGAACCGGTGATATCTGTTACCACCTTATCCTCTTTTGAGGCGGGCTGTGCGGCCTTGGGTTCCTGTGCGTAGGCGGGCAGGGCGCACAGGCAGGCCAGCAGCACGCAGCAGGAGAGGATGCGGAAAAACTGCTTTTTCATAGATGCCTCCATTTGTGTTTTTTCAGGTAAAGCTTACCGTTTTTTGCAGGGTCTGTCAAGGACTGCGGCAGGCGGAAAAGCCGCGCCGCAGCGTGTTTGTTCCACTTTACCCGTGCAGGCAATTGTGCTAAAATAAACCTGAGGTGCACTGCGCTTTGCAGGAGAGGGGAGTGCACTGTGGTAAATGAGATAAGAAATAAAAGGTAAATCAGAACCCAAAGGGGGAACAATATGCCAAAAGCAGCCCATAAGGTGGTCGTGATCGGCCACCGTAACCCGGATACCGATTCCATCTGCTCGGCCATTGCCTATGCAGAGTTGAAAAACAAGACCAGTGATCTGGTCTGTGAGCCCCGCCGTGCAGGCAAAATGAATCAGGAGACCGAGTTCGTGCTCAAAAAGTTCGGGGTAAAGCCCCCGCGCATGTGCACGGACGTGAACCCGAAGATCCGCGATGTGGACTACCGCGAGATGCCCGGCATCCCCGGCTCCACCAGCCTGCGCAAGGCGTGGGAGATCATGCGTGACAAGCAGATCGACACCCTGCCGGTCACCAGCCCGGACAACGAGCTGGAGGGCGTGATCACGGTCAAGGATATCGCCACAGCCAACATGGACGTGTTCGACACCGGCATCCTTGCCAAGAGCCAGACCACCTACCGCAATATTCTGGAAACGCTGGGCGGCACCATGGTAGTGGGCCGCGAGGACGACGTGTGCACCACCGGCCACATCCGCATCGGCACCGCCACGCCCGAAATGCTGGAAAATACCGTGGAAAAAGGCGACATCGTCATCCTGACCAACCGCTACGAGAGCCAGCTGTGCGCCATCGAGAAGGAAGCGTCCCTGCTCATCCTGTGCAACAACGCCAAGGTGGGCCGCACCATCCAGCGCATTGCCGAGGAGACCGGCGTTGCCATCATGACCACCCCGGTGGATACCTATGCTGCCGGCAAGCTCATCAGCCAGTGCGCACCCATCTCCTATTATATGACCCGCAATGACATCATGAAGTTCACCCTCGTCACCCCGGTGGCAGACGTCACCCGTGTGATGGCCAAGGTGCGCCACCGCTATTTCCCCATCCTGGACGAGGACGGCAAATACTGCGGCATGGTCAGCCGCCGCAACATCATCAATCTGCAAAAACGCCGCATCATCCTGGTGGACCACAACGAGGCCACCCAGGCCGTGGAGGGCTTCGATCAGGCCGAAATTCTGGAGATCATCGATCACCACCGCATCGGCAGCCTGGAGACCAGCGGCCCGGTGTACTTCCGCAACCAGCCGGTGGGCTGCACGGCCACCATCATCACCCAGATGTACGACGAGAACGGTATGGAGATCCCGCCGCAGATCGCAGGCCTTCTGCTGGCGGCCATCCTTTCGGATACGCTGGTGTTCCGCAGCCCCACCTGCACCCCGCTGGATGAGGCCCTTGCAAAGCGTCTGGCAAAAATTGCCGGTGTGGACATTGACGAGTTTGCCAGCGAGATGTTTGAAGCAGGCGAAAAGCTGGACGGCAAGACCGCCGAGGAGGTGTTCCTGCAGGACTTCAAGGTGTTCATGTGCGGCGATATCCGCTTTGGCGTGGCGCAGGGCAGCTACATGACCCGCAAGAATCTGCTTGCCGCCGAAGCGCTGCTGCAGCCCTATCTGGAAGAAGCCCGCAACAAGCAGAACGTGGAGGATATCTACATGCTGCTCACCGACGTGCCCAAGGAGGAGAGCGTGGTCATCAGCGATGGCCGCTATGCTTCCGAGGTGCTCTCGGACGGCTTTGAGACCCAGCCTGCCGAGGACGGCAGCTTTACCCTGCCCGGTGTGGTGAGCCGCAAAAAGCAGTTCATCCCGGCGCTGATGACCGCCTATCAGGAGCTGTAAGATGTTTGATTTTCTGCATAAAAAAGCACAGGATGCCACGCCGCCCGCCCTGCCGGAAGGCACTGTGCGCCGCCGCTATTCCATCGAAGGGCAGGTGCAGGGGGTGGGCTTCCGCTACCGCGCCCGCTATGCGGCCCAGACGCTGGAACTGACCGGCTGGGTGGAGAATGAGGACGACGGCAGCGTGACGCTGGAAGTGCAGGGCGACCCGGAAAAGTTCCTGCGGCTGTTCGCCATGATCCAGAAAAGCGATTATATCCAGATCACCGGCATCCGCCAGAAGGATCTGCCGCCCGACCCATGGGAGCGGGGCTTCTCGGTAAAAGGGTATTGATGCGAGACCCTCTCAGTCAAAGCCTGTCGGCTTTGCCAGCTCCCCCGAGGGGGGAGCTTTTTGACATTTTTTGGCAAGCACTGCCTCTCGGGAAGAGGATCTTGAATGATCCCCGCTTATAAAGCTCGCCCTTCGGGAGAGCTGTCGAGCAAAGCGAGACTGAGAGGGTTCGTACAAACAAAAAAGCTGACGCGAAAGCGTCAGCTTTTTTGCTCTTTCTAAATTTATCAACCTGCTGTTTTCAGCGGGGAATTTTCTGTCCAGATGGTGCCGTCCAGCAGCCGGGTCACAGCCAGAGTGCCGTTTACGGAAACACGGGCCGGGTCCAGCGCGTAGAAATCGCTCTCCTTCAGGTTCGCGGGGTCTGCATCCGCACGGATGCCCACCACACAGACCCAGTGGCCATAGGCGGCGCTGGTGGCGATGTGCGGGTAATTGACCTCGTTCCAGCCGGAACCGGTCAGGTGATATTCATAGCTGGAGGTGCGGTTCGTGTGCCGTTTTACACCGCTCACCGCAGTGTTTTTCAGATGCACGATCACCGGCTTCCCGGCGGAAAGCTCGGTGTAAAGCTTCTGCAGGCACTCGGACAGGCTGCCGGAATAACCGTAGTAGCCGCCCGCAGACCAGACCGCACCGTTTGACCACATGCCACTGCCGGAGGAAACCTTTCCATCCAGAATGGTGCGTGCATAGCGCAAGGCGTACCAGCTGCATTTGCCGGAGGTCTGGTTGCCGATGGAAAGGATCTGGCTGGTGCTGAAGTCCAGCATCCGGATGCCGTGCGTTTCCTGCAGGGCAGCTGCGTGTGCGTGGGGAACGGCCAGAGCCAGCACAAGGCACAGCGCCAGAACTGCCGCCGCCAGCCGCTGTGCCGCGCGGGCGGGACAGTGTTGCATATTGAGCCACATCCTTTGTTTTTTCTACGACCTTATTTTACCATGCAAAAATGGTAGAATTGTGTAAAATCGTAATTTTTTGAAAGGATTCTGAAAGATGGATCAAGATGGATCGGAACACAACATCTGTTCAAACCGGGAAGGACTGTGCCCCGGAAAAAAACCGCATGGAGCTTCCGGCTGGAAGAAGATTTTCCAGCACGGTAAAGAACCTTTGCGAAATAAGGACAGTGTATCTCAATACTGTAACAAAAAGGCCGCTGTTTCATTGATTTTGAACGAAAATGTTTCGGAAACTTTATGCATCTTCTCAATTGACAAAACCAACTGCTGTCGGATAAAATAAGGCCAGAACGACACCCGTTCTGTAGTGCGAAAAAACAGCACTGAAATGAGACAAATCAACAAAATCTTGAAACGACAGGAGGCGCTTGACAATGAAAAAGCTGAAGAAATTTGCTGCCCTGCTTCTGGTGGGTGTGATGGCTCTGGCCCTGCTGACGGCCTGCGGCGGTGGCGGCGGCAGCTCCACCAACAAAGCCGAAGAGCAGAAAGTGATGGAGCAGATCGGTAAGGAGAAGGGCATTTCGGTGGCCAGTGACGCAGAGCTCCGCGCAGTGGCTGAAAAGAGACTGGATGAGTCGCTCCAGTATAAAGTTTTCGGCTATGCAGGAGCGTACAGGTTCTATCAGAATCGAGTAGGAAATGATCTGGCTGTCACCATTACTGCCCGGCACAACTATGAGGATACGTTCCTGAGCACGGTTCTGACTTATATCTCGCAGTATGTTAAAACGGATGTCAGCGGCAACGTGAGTCAGGATGGCATCTGGTCGAATATAGGCGTGGTGGTCAAGAGCGATAACGAGCAGAACTACATTGGCATCACCATCCGCATTAAGAACTACTACAAGTAAAAATCTATCGCCCTTTCCCCCGGAGCGTGGCTGCAAGGCCGCCCTTCGGGGCTTTTTTGCGTTTGAACCCTCTCAGTCACGCCTTACGGCGTGCCAGCTCCCCCAAAGGGGGGAGCTTTTAGGCATCTGACGGTTTGCAGCAAATAAGCTCCCCCTCTCGGGGGAGCTGGCATCGCGCAGCGATGACTGAGAGGGTTGCCTCCCTCGCTGAGGGAGGTGGCAAACCCGCAGGGTTTGACGGAAGGAGTTCGCCCTGCCCCGGGGCTTTTTTGTGTTTGGGGACAATTGCCAAAAAGAAGGGCGGAATTTGGGCGATCTGCCTGTTGACATGCGGGGGGGGTATGGCTAAAATAAATTCAGACGGGTAAAGCGATTTGGGGTCGCCCAAACCGTCAGAATTTGAAAACAGGAGGAACATGAAATGAAAATGTTCAAACGTTTCGCAGCCGCCCTTCTGGCCGGCGTGATGGTTCTGGCAATGCTCACCGCGTGCGGCGGTGGCGCAGGTGGCCCTGGTGAAAGTGAGTTCGAGAAGAAAGTTCAGGATGTATATATGGCTGCACTGAACAAGGAATACGGCACAGAATGGTCCAATAACAGTGAAGTCAAGGAACTGGCAACAGAAGCACTGAACAAAATTGCAGACGGCAAGATTGCATTGACTGCTATTACTGCAGAGAAAAAAACCGAGAAAAACTACGTAGGTGCAGTTGTTTGTGCTGAGAATGCGAAGCAGAACGCTGAAGTGTACACGGCTGTTTACTATGAAGAAACAACGGCAGGAACGATTACGGTTAATTCTGATATGGTTGAGTTGATGAAGACTGCAACAGATTTAGTAATCAATCTTGGTAAACAAAATAACACGAAAATCGAAGTTACTGGTTTGGGTGTTGGCACTAAGACCGTTGGCGGAAAGACCTACGTTGCAATTGGCTATAAACTGAGCAAGTAAGCGGATTACAATTAAACTATTGCCCCGAGGAGCACCCCGCTCCCCGGGGGTTTTTTGCGTTTGGGAGCAAACTCCCCCAGTCGCCTGCGGCGACAGCCCCCTCAAAGAGGGAGCCTTTCCCGGCGGCAAAGCTTCCGGCTCAGGTGCAAAGCTTCCGGTTTCGCCAGAGCCTCCCTCACTGAGGGAGGTGGCAAACCCGCAGGGTTTGACGGAAGGAGTCTGCCCCGCCCCTCCCGGCGGCAATTCTGAATGGTTTCTCTGTCAAACCGTGTCGTTTTGTGGTACAATAAAAACGTATTCTGATGTGAACAGGAAAGGACGTTTCCATGCAGCTGTTTGAACTGGTGTCCCCGCGGCTGTTCCGCCCGCTGGCGGGGCCGAACCGGGCTTTTTATGCGGAATTGCTGCTTCTGCTCTGGGAGGAGTGCCGCCACACGGCGGATTACAGCATTTCCCGTGCGGAGGCCGTCTGGCGTGCCGAGGATTACTTTGCCGCACTGGCAAAGCCCCTTGCGCTGGATGCCGACGGTGCGGGCGATGAGGACGAGCAGCCCACCCGCGACCCCCACACGCTGGCCGTGGGCTTTCTGCTGCGGCTGCGCCGCACCGGCTGGCTGGAAGAGCAGCCCGGCAGCTACGAGGGGGAAGCGTCCCTTGCCTTTGTGCCGGAGGTAACGCCGCTGCTGGAAGCGCTGGAAGAAATATTGAACCCCCGCGTAGTTACCTACACCGGCAAGCTGTACAAGGCATGGCAGCTGCTGGGCAGCATCGGGCAGGAAAAAAGCCCCTATGAGAACGTTCTGCGGGAGGTGGACGCAGACCTTGACGCGCTGAACCGCTCTCTCCGGGCGCTCAATGCCTCCATCGGCCACTATATCGACCGGCTCACCCGCAACCGCACCCCGCAGGAGGTGCTGGAACTGTTCGACCAGTACGAGGAAAAGGTGGTGGCGGCGGCCTACCACCGCTTCAAGACCAGCGACAACCTGTTCAACTACCGCGCCTATCTGGAAGAGGAGCTGGACGACTGCGAGGAGAACTACCTGCCGCAGCTGGCCTTTGATTATGCCCGGGTGGAGCGCTGCGCCCCGAACGAAGCGACACCTGCCGTGCGTGCACTCATCCAGAAGCAGCGGGATGCGCTGGAAGAGATGAGCCTGCTCATGCGCGAGATCGATGCAAGCCACATCCGCTACCGCAAGCGGGCTGTGCAGCGGGCACAGTTCCTGCTGCTGAGCGACCGTTCTTCGCAGGGCAGCGTCACCGCCCTGCTGCGCCGCTACGCCGAGGACATCCGCACCCCGGAGCAGCTGTTTGAGCCGGACGACGGCCCGGTGGCAAAGCGGCTGCATCTGTACCCGGCGGCAGTGTTCGGGGAAAAATTTCTGTACCCGCCCGCTGCCCAGCGCACCGCCGAGCCGCTGGCCCCGGTGCGCACCGAAGTATTCGATCCGGAACAGCTCAAAAAAGAGCAGCAATTGCTGCTGGATTACGCCCGCCTTGCCGTTACCGAGGAGAACGTGGCCCTGCTGGCCCGGCAGGCCCTTGCCGCCCGTCCGCAGGTGAACGCGGCACTTCTGGCAGACGAATACCCGAACGATTTTGCCCGCATCATCGGCCTGCACACCTACTCGCAGTCGCCGCACCGGGATTATGACATTCAGCTCACCGGCAATTGGGTGGAGCGCGGCGGTTTCCGCTTTGAGGACTTTGTCCTCACCCGCCGCAGGGAGGAAGAAAATGGCAACCATTAACATGCTGGAAGAAACCGCGAATTACCTGCTGAACCACTGCTTCGTGCTGGGCGGCGTGGAGGATCAGCGGGCAAAATATCTTTATGTGCAGGACCATCTGGACGAGGTGCGCGCTGTGTTCGCCCCGCTGGGCTATTCTGTATTGCTGTACCCGGCACCCCTGCAGGCGGCGGCTTTGGTCAACGGCCACGAGGGCAGTCAGGCCCGGCTGCTGAAATACGAGAGCATCCTGCTTTTGGTATTGCGGCTTTTGTACCTGCAAAAGCGCGAGAGCCTTGCGGCCAATGCCGACGAGGTGCTGGTGACGGTGGAAGAGGTGCAGACCGAACTGCAGAAGATGAATCTGCCCCGCCGTCTGGACCAGAAAACGCTGGAAAACCTCATGCGCACCCTGCGCCGGTACAATCTGGCGCGGCCTGTGGGGCGGCTTTCCGGGCTGGACAGCCGCATTGAAGTATTTCCCACCGTGCTGCTGGCCCTGCCGGACGCCGACCTTGCGGATGCCGCCGCCGAGAGCGGGCGCACCCGCACAGAGCTTGGCCTTTATGAACGACCGGAAGAAGCAGGGGAGGGTGAAGAATGATCGAACTCAAACGGCTGAAGCTTATCAACTGGCACAACTTTGAAAACGTCACCTTCGACTGCGCACGGCTCACCTATATGATCGGCGTGAACGCCGTGGGCAAGACCACCATTCTGGATGCCATCCGCTACTGCCTGACCACCAACCGCAATTTCAATGCGCTGGGCAATAAAAAGAGCGGCCGCACCCTGCAGGGTTCGGTGCACGCAAAGCAGCGCGGCGAGAACGCCTACCGCCGCCCGGGCCATACCGTGGCCTACATCGGGGCGGAGTTCTGGGACAGCGTCAAGCGCACCCCCTTCGTCATCGCGGTGCGGGTGGAGTCCGAAGGCCCCATGCAGGAGCTGCACCCCGGCGATCAGACATGGTATCTTTCGGAGGACGGCTGCACGCTGGAACAGCTGCCCTTCATCGACCCCAAGACCGGTGCACCCAGCGCAAAGGAGGACTTCAAGCCCGCAACGGGCCGTCTCTCCTACACCCGCAGCCCCAGCGAAGCGCGGGATCGCATCTGCCGTGCGCTGGGCATCGGGCGCGCCTCCAGCCCCTTGGGCAAAAAGTTCAACGAGGTGTTCCAGATGGGCACCAGCATGGACGAGATCCCCAACTTCCGGGAGTTTTTGTACCAGTACATCCTGCCCCAGCCGGAGCTGGATCTGGACGCTTTGCAGGGCGACCGGCTGGAACTGGAAAATCTGCACGCCGTGCTGGCCGAAGCACAGACCCGCGCCGACGCGCTGGAAGAGATCGTGGATTTTGGCCGCGAAGCTGCCGAAAAGCAGACCCAGACCCTTGTGAACCGGGGCGCGGCGCTGCTGGCCCGCGCCGCTGCTGACGGCGGGGAACAGACGGTCTGGCAGGAGCATCTGGATGCGGGACGCCGCCAGCTGGAACAGCTGAGCGCCCGCTATGCCGAGGCCAAAAACGCCGAAGCGGAAGCACGCCGGGCCTATCTTTCCGCCCACGGTGCCGCCAGCGCCAGCGGCGAGGGCCGGGCACTGGATGCCCTGACCGAGGAGCTTTCCCGCCGCAAAACGGCGCTGGACGCCGCCGCCCGCAAAGCCGAAAAGGCAGAGAGCGCCCTTGCCCGCACCCAGAGCCTGCTGGCAGTGCTGCGCCGCAGCGGCTTTGCATCCGGCATCAAGGCCGAAGAGCTGACGGCGGACACTCTGCCGCAGCTCACCGCATGGCTCTCCGCGCAGGAAAAACCGCTGGAGGAAGCCTATTTTGCTGCCCGCCAGAACACTGCTGCTTTGCAGAAGGAGCAGGCCGGCAAGCGCGCCGAGCTGGACGCGGTGTCCGGCGGCAAGTGGGTCTACCCCCACGGCGATGCCGCCACCCGGGTGCGGGATGCTGTGAATGCGGAACTCAAGAGCCGGGGCATGCAGCCGGATGCGAAAATTTTCTGTGAACTGTTGAACGTGGAGGACGAGAGCTGGCAGGACTGCGTGGAAGCCTGCCTTGGCGACCGCCGCTTTGATATCCTTGTGCCGCCCGCCCACTACGAAGCCGCCAAAAGCGCCTTTGTGGCTCTGAAGGACAAGGTAGGCCCCATCAGCCTGCTGGACACCCCGGGCATCCGCAAGGCCAACCGCCGCGCCGACAAGTACGGCCCGGACAGCCTTGCCGCGCAGGTGAGCAGCGAAAACCCGCTGGCTGCACAGTATGCCCAGACCATTCTGGGCCGCATCGTCTGCTGCGACACCCCCGATACGCTGGAACAGCATCCCGACAGCGCCACCCGCGACCTTCTGCGCCACCACCCCTTCCGGCTGGAACGGCTGCGCACTCCCCAGCGGTATATCGGTCTGGATGCCCGCCGCGCCCGCGCCGGGGCGCTGGCGGCCGAGCTGGAAGCTCTGGGGGAAAGCGCCCGTGCTGCCGCCCAGACAGAACAGAACCTGAAAGCCGCCTATAACCAGTACCAGACCCTGCTGCGGGGCACGGCACTGGACGAGCTGGCTGCGCTGTGGGATGCCCGCGCCGCACTGACTGCCGCACAGAATGCTGTGACCGAACAGGAAGCAAAGCTCACCGAGTGCCGCGAGAACCCGCTGCTGCAGCAGCTTTACAAGGAGGAAGAAGCCCGCGAAGCCGCGTGGGAGACTGCCCGCGCCGCCGTAGAGCAGGCGGGCGGCGACATCCGCGTGTGCCAAAAGCAGATCGCCTCCTGCGAAGCAGAGCAGAAAAAGGCAGGGGAAACGGCACAGCAGAGCGCCGATGCCGCCCGGAGCTTCTTTGCGGCGCACCCGCTGGTGGAGCCGCTGGCCCGCACCCGGATGCTGGCGCTGGCCCCGGCGGATAAGCCCCGCGCCGCCGCACAGGCTGCGGAAAAGGCGCAGGCCAAGCTGGACGATGCGCTGGCCGTCTATCTGAGCGGCACGCTGGAACCGGCCCAGAAGGCCTACAACGAGCACTATGTGTGCGATTATCCGCTGGGCCTTGCGGGGCTGGACCAGTACCGCGCCCAGCACGAGAGCCTTGTGCGCATCGATCTGGAACGCTACGCCGCCCGTCTGGAGCAGGCCCAGCGGGACTGCAAGGACCGCTTCCGCAAGGATATCCTGTTCCGCATGAAGGACGATATCTTCAACGCCCGGCGGCAGTTCCGGGAGCTGAACAAGGTGATGGAACAGCTGACCTACGGCGAGGAGGTCTACCGCTTTGAGCTGGAGCCCAGCCGCGACCCGCAGCTGGCGGCCTTCTATCAGGTCATCGTGGACAAGGGCAACCAGCAGATGACCGAGGGCGACTCGCTGGACAACCTTGCCGCCACCGCCGACCCGGCCTATGAGCGTCAGGTGGACGAGCTGATGGAAAAGATCATGGCGGATGTGGACGAGAACACCCGCGCCCGGCAGGAGGGCCGCACCGGCGGCGTGACCCTGTCGGACTATGTGGACTACCGCACCTATCTGGACTATGACATCAAGGTGACGAACCGGGTCACCGGCCAGCAGGCGTATCTGTCCCGCGTCAGCCGCGACTCCTCCGGCGGCGAGAATCAGGCCCCCTTCTATGTGGCCATCTGCGCCAGTCTGCTGCAGATCTACGAAAAGAGCGAGAACAGCATCCGCCTTGTGCTGCTGGACGAAGCCTTCAGCAAGATGACCAGCGACCGCATCCGCCCCATGATGGAACTGATGGAAAAGATCATGGCGGATGTGGACGAGAACACCCGCGCCCGGCAGGAGGGCCGCACCGGCGGCGTGACCCTGTCGGACTATGTGGACTACCGCACCTATCTGGACTATGACATCAAGGTGACGAACCGGGTCACCGGCCAGCAGGCGTATCTGTCCCGCGTCAGCCGCGACTCCTCCGGCGGCGAGAATCAGGCCCCCTTCTATGTGGCCATCTGCGCCAGTCTGCTGCAGATCTACGAAAAGAGCGAGAACAGCATCCGCCTTGTGCTGCTGGACGAAGCCTTCAGCAAGATGACCAGCGACCGCATCCGCCCCATGATGGAGCTGTTCCGCCGCCTGCAGCTGCAGGTGCTGCTCATCTCCACCGTGGAAAAGAGTACCGCCATCCAGCCCTACTGCGACATCACCTACTCCATCGTCCGCCACGGCGACACCAACGCAATAGCGCCGTTTGTCCGCCTTGCGGCGGAATGATGTGCGCATTGTATGCGCAATGATGTCTGCCTGCGGGGCATGATAGAATGTGCGATAGCACACATCATTTTGCGCAGCAACCTCATTTCTGCGCAGCAGAACATCATAAAAAAAGAAGCACGCATCTGCGTGCTTCTTTTTTATTGCTACCGCAGTGGCAGCACATCTTCATCCTCGTTGATCTCTTCCATCATCCCATCCGCAAAGTACCAGCCTTTGCCGTACAGCGCCTCGCTGCC
>NZ_QUEN01000013.1:0-64144 GCF_003478175.1 Faecalibacterium sp. OF03-6AC
TTGTTTAGCCCGCGGGTCCCACCGGCTAGGAATGTCTAACAGGGTGCATGCTGCTAGGAGCAGCGGGATCTGCAACCCGAAAAGTTTTGACTTGTGTTCTAAATATGATATACTGGAAAAGCAAAGCCATATTTGGCTGCAGAACGGACAAAAAAGCGAGGAAAAACAGAAACTATGCAGGAAATAAAAAAGAAAAAACGGGCGGTCGCGCTTTTTGTGATCGTTCTGATCTGCCTTTGCGGCTGGTGGGCTGTGCGGAAAGAGGGTTTCTTTCTGGATGAGATCTACTCCTACGGCCTTGCAAACAGCAGTTATGTTCCGTTTTTAAGCTGGCTCCATGGTGGAGAACAGGTGGCAAACGGCAAGCTGCCGGAGGCAGTGTTCACGCAGAGCGAGTTTCTGAATTATGTTGCCCCGCAGGGAAGCACACGGTTCGACTATGCGTCGGTCTACTATAACCAGACGCAGGACGTTCATCCGCCGCTGTTCTACTTTTTGCTGCACACGGTGTGCTCATTATTTCCGGGCAGTTTTACAAAATGGACGGGTCTGGGGATGAATTTTGTGCTGCTGGGCGGCACGCTGGCAGCGCTGTATGCGCTGGGCATAGAGCTGTTTGCAGACTGGAAAAAAGCATTGTTCGTCTGTGCATTGTATGCGTTCAACCGTGAAATGATCTCGAATGTGACGATGGTGCGCATGTATATGCTCATGACCTTGCTGACGATCCTGCTTGCGCTGCTGGTGGCAAAGTCTCTTCGCAGGCCGTCTGTGCCCAAATATCTTCTGATCGGTGTAACCATCTATCTTGGCATGATGACCCAGTATTTCTTTGTGGTCTATGCCTTCCTGCTGTGCGCAGCATATGACCTTTACCTGATGTTCCGGCGCGAATGGAAAAATGCTGCTGCATTTTCGCTTCCGGCGCTTGCGGGCGTTGGCGGAATGCTGCTCACCTTTCCGTGCTGGTATGCACAGCTGCACTCGCAGGATACGGTTTCGCTGGAGTCAACAGCAAACAATCTGCTGGATCTGGCGCAGTACCCCAAAGGCCCGCTGGAGCTGATCGGCTGGAGCATCGTCGGTTTTGCTGTAGGCGCAGGCATTATGGCCGTGCTGGTCCTGACGAAGCTGGGGCAGCGCTGGCTGCCGGGCAGGCTGCGCGGCACTACGCTGATCCCCGAGGATGTCAAGCTGATCACGGTCCCGGCGCTTGCTGCATTTCTGGTTATCGCGGTGATCTCGCCGTATAAGTCGCTGCGGTATGTGTATCATCTGCAGCCGCTGGAAGCGCTGTTTTGTGGCTGCGGCCTTTTCTCCATTCTGGATACGCTGCGTGCAGGCACCAGAAAGCGCATTCTGCAGATCGTGTGCCTTGCAATGGTCGTGCTTGCATTTGTGATCGAGCCGGAGCGCATGTACAGCGGTACTTATAAGATAGACAAAGAACTGGAACAATACAGTCAGGCCGCCTGCGTGGATATTACCGGGGACCTTGGCAGTTTCACTTCCGGCGTGCAGGAGCTTCTCAAATTTCAGGAGGTCTGTGTGGTGCCGGACGATTCCAGTGAGCTGCTGGTGCAGTATAACACCGGCGAAAATGATACGCTGGTGCTGTTCATTGGAGGCCGGGGGCTGTGGCAGTTCGTGACGGCAGAACAGGTGGAGCAGATCACGGCCCAGAACATGGAAACTGCGTGGAACGTTGCCCGACAGGGCGGCTATGAGGATGTTTCGCTGCTGGCAACGCAGGAGTTTGAACAGATCTTTGTTTTGAAAAAGTGAACGCTTTGCGGCACAGCAGAAGGGAAAACTGCCTTTTTTGCGCGTGCTATATCGTTTTAAGGTAAAGTGTGCTAGAATAGTACCATCAACGATTCAGGAGGGTATCCCATGCTCAAACGACTGCGCAAAGCGCACCCGATCTTATTCTGCGTTCTGGCAGAAGTGATTTTTCTGGCAAGCCTGTTTGTAACAGATCTGGTCTTTACCATTGCATTGGTTCTTTTCCGGACGGATTTTGCGTCCATTGATACATACCTCTACAGCACTCTGCAGGAGCTGGTGGGGGCCATGGTGGCGGTGCTGTTTCTGGTACGGACAGACCGTGCCGGGCTGCTGCGCCGCCGCGGCAGCGGCTTTTTCAATGGCCTGCTGGTGGGCATGTACCCGCTGGTGTTCATTGGCTACAATGCCTTTGGGTCGCTGGTGCTGGGCCGGCCGGAGAACGGCGTGCTGCAGCCTGCGGCACGCATCTGCACCTTCCTTGTCAGCATGGCCATGGTGGGTGTGGCCGAGGAATTCATCTTCCGCGGTGTCATTGCCCAGACCCTGCTGGAGCACTTTGGCACCAGCCGTGCCGGTGTGTGGAAGGCCTGCCTTTTGTCCGGTGTGCTGTTTGGTGCGGCGCACCTGACCAATATCCTCAGTTCGGCACCCTTCGGTGTGCTGATGCAGTGCGTGTTTGCAGCATCGCTGGGCACTCTTTTTGCGGCGATCTACTTCCGCACCGGCAATTTGTGGGTGACAGTATTCCTGCATGGTGCCATGGATATTTCGTCCATGCTCATCGGTGGGCTGTACGGCACCACTACCGTGGCCGATGCGGTAAGCGGCTACGATGCATCCATGCTGCTTTCGGTGCTGCTGTATCTGATCCCCACCGCAGTTCTGCTGCGCAAAAAGAAGCTGCCGGAGGTGCAGCTGTACTGGCACCAGTACGTAAAAAAATAAAGGCAGGATGCAAAAAATATCCTTGCATTTTGCACAGGGTTCTGGTATACTGTATCTGTTACCGTGGTACGGGGTTGGGAGTATGCCCGCTTTTTGGGAATGCCGTTTCCCGCCGCTGTTCCATTGGCACATAAAATTTTATAAAGAGGTATGGTACTATGAACAAGCAGGAAGTTATGGCCAAGGTCGCTCTGACCGAGAAGGACACTGGCTCTCCCGAAGTGCAGGTCGCTCTGCTGACCGCTCACATCAACGAGCTGAACGAGCACCTGAAGAAGAACCCGAACGATCACCACAGCCGCCGCGGCCTGATGAAGATGGTTGGCCGCCGCCGCAATCTGCTGGCTTATCTCCAGAAGAAGGACATCGAGCGTTACCGTGCTCTGATCGCAACTCTGGGTCTGCGTAAGTAATTTAAACAGAGGGCAGGTACCGCAAAGGTGCCTGCCTTTTGCTTTTGTATACAAATGGCAGCGGCTGCGTATTGCAGCAGTAAATCGAACGCCTGTGCCCCGAATGCTTTTTCATGGCGCGGACGGCTCACATCAACGGCAGAGACATTCCCCCGGTGGGGGAAATATCTCAAACAAAACCGGATGTGAACGGCACGGACGCTGGATTTATTGCTATGATGCGCGTGCCACCGCCTTTTGGATAGAAAAAATCCGAAAAAACAAGGAGGCAAAAACAATGGCAATTGAATTTGGTTCCCGCAGAGAGACCTTTGAGAACTACAAGGTCTACGAGACCATGCTGGCAGGCCGCCCGTTCAAGGTAGAAATGGGCAAAATGTGCGGTCTGTCCAACGCCAGTGCGCTGATCCGCTACGGTGAGACCTGCGTGATGTGCAATGTGGTCATGAGCCCCAAGCCCCGCGAGGGCGTGGATTTCTTCCCCCTGAACGTGGAGTATGAGGAAAAGCTCTACGCCGCAGGCCGCATCCCCGGCAGCTTTATGCGCCGTGAGGGCCGCCCCGGCGAGCGCGCCATCCTGACCAGCCGTGTGGTGGACCGCCCCATGCGCCCGCTGTTCCCCAAGGAGATGCGCAACGACGTGTGCATCACCATGACCGTCATGAGTCTGGACCCCGACTGCAGCCCTGAGATCGCCGGTATGATCGGTGCTTCTCTGGTCACTGCCGTGTCCGACATCC
The DNA here is from genome assembly GCF_003478175.1 of Faecalibacterium sp. OF03-6AC. Taxonomy (NCBI): domain Bacteria; kingdom Bacillati; phylum Bacillota; class Clostridia; order Eubacteriales; family Oscillospiraceae; genus Faecalibacterium; species Faecalibacterium sp. OF03-6AC. Next base: position 3,887 of record NZ_QUEN01000013.1, read on the forward strand.
CGTGGAACGGCCCCATCGGCGGCGTGCAGGTGGGTCTGGTGGACGGCGAGATCGTGCTGAACCCCACGCAGGAGCAGCGCAAGGTGAGCGACCTTGCCCTGACCGTTGCCGCCACCATGGATAAGATCGTGATGATCGAGGCCGGTGCCAACGAGGTGGACGAGGACACCATGCTGAACGCCATCAAGGCCGCTCACGTGGAGATCAAAAAGACCATTGAGTTCATCAACAAGATCGTGGCCGAGCGCGGTAAGCCGAAGATCGATTTTCAGGTGGTGGGTCTGGATATGGACGTGTTCCACGCCATCCAGAACAAGTATCTGGACGACTTCAAGGCCGCTATGGACACCGACGACAAGAATGTGCGCGATGCCGCTCTGCTGCCCATCATGGACAAGATCGCCGAGGAGTACCCCGACCTGACCGCTGCAGATCTTGATCTGGTCAGCTATAAGATGCAGAAGTTCGTGGTGCGCCGCTGGCTGCTGGACGAGGGCAAGCGCGTGGACGGCCGCGGCATCAACGAGATCCGCCCGCTGGCTGCCGAAGTGGGCATCCTGCCCCGCGTGCACGGCTCCGGCATGTTCACCCGCGGCCAGACGCAGGTGCTGACCACCTGCACTCTGGGCGGCACCAAGGACAACCAGCTCATGGACGACCTGACCGACGAGCAGACCAAGCGCTATATCCATCACTACAACTTCCCGCCGTACTCTGTGGGCGAGGCCCGCGCACCGCGCAGCCCCGGCCGCCGCGAGATCGGCCATGGCGCACTGGCAGAGCGTGCTTTGGTGCCTGTGCTGCCCTCGCTGGAAGAGTTCCCCTACACCATCCGCTGCGTGTCTGAGGTGCTCTCCTCCAACGGTTCCACCTCTCAGGCATCCATCTGCGGCTCTACGCTGGCCCTGATGGATGCAGGCGTGCCCATCAAGGCACCCGTTGCCGGCATTTCCTGCGGCCTGATCACCGAGGGCGACCGCTGGATGACCATGCTGGACATTCAGGGCGTGGAGGACTTCCACGGCGATATGGACTTCAAGGTGGGCGGCACCCGCAAGGGCATCACTGCCATCCAGATGGACATCAAGATCGATGGCCTGACCTACGACATCATTGCCGAGGCTTTCGAGAAGTGCCGCAAGGGCCGCCTGTATATTCTGGACGAGATCATCAAGCCGGTGATCGCAGAGCCCCGCCATGAGCTGAGCCGCTACGCACCCAAGATGTTCAGCATGATGATCCCCACCGATAAGATCAAGGACGTGATCGGTAAGGGCGGCAAGGTCATTCAGGACATCTGCGCTACCTGCAACTGCAAGATCGACGTGCAGGAGGACGGCCATGTGTTCGTCTCTGCTGTGGATCAGGAGGACGCAAAGCGCGCCATCTTTACCATCAAGACCATTGTGGAGGACCCCGAGATCGGTGCCATCTACAAGGGCAAGGTGACCCGCCTGATGAACTTTGGTGCCTTCGTTGAGATCGCACCGGGCAAGGAAGGTCTGGTGCACATCTCCAAGCTGGACACCAAGCGTGTGGAGCGCGTGGAGGATGTGGTGGCTGTGGGCGATGCCATCGTGGTCAAGGTGACCGACATCGACCAGCAGGGCCGTATCAACCTGAGCCGCCGCGATGCCATTCTGGCGCTGGAAGCCAAGCGCGCCGAGCAGGCACAGCAGCAGTAAACCCTGACTGCATAAAAGAAACCGAAAAAGAGGACCCGATGCAGATGCATCGGGTCCTCTTTGTTGTATCAGAAGGAAATTATACTGCACGGTATTTGCGATCCAGCGCCCAGCCGAATGCAAACAGCACCACACCACTGACAGCCAGCACCGGCACGGGCCAGTTCAGCTGACCGGTCTGCGGCAGACCGCTCATTACCGGGTTATCCGGGTGGCCCGGCAGAACGGGGCTGTCTGGATTACCGGGTGCTACCGGATGATCCGGATGGCCCGGAGCCACGGGATTGTCCGGTTTACCGGGAGAGACCGGGTTATCCGGGTTGTCCGGCGGGGTAGGCGTATCAGGATGATCGGGCGTATCCGGCGGCGTAGGCGGGGTAGGGGGCGTAGGCGGCGTGTCCGGCTTGGTGGGGGTGTAAGCACCCACCTTGGGGCTGGCATCCACCGCATAATTCCACTTGCCATCCTCCGCCATGGGCAGAGAGACAAGGAACGGATTGATCGGCTCATAGCCCTTGGAAGCCTCGGTCTGCACGATCAGATACAGTCCCAGTTCCAGATCACGGAAGGTCACGCTGCCGTCCTCGTCAATGGTCTTCGCAGTGCCCTCGGCGCTTTGGGGCAGATACTCCTGCAGCTGGGCCGCAAGGGTGCTGTCAGTCAAATCGCCCAGCGCAATACCGCAGCCGTAGAAATCGCCGCAGTATTCGTAGCTCAGGTCGCCGTTTTTGCGCTTTACCTCGGCCACACGGTACAAAGTGAGCTTGCCGCCGCTCAGCGCCTTATCGTTGGCGCTGTCGTACAGCGTAACGCGGATGGTGCCGGTAGTGGGATTGCCGCTGCTGTCCACCAGCTTGATGTTTGCGCTGGTGGCAAGGGCAGGCAGCGCACTTGTTACCAGAAGGCACAGCACCAAAAGCAGGGCCGCAGCGTGCTTTTTGAGATCAGTGCGTTTCATGTTTTTCACCTCTTGTAGATTTGCGTTTGCGGTTGGAGAACAGCAGCCAGAGCAGCAGCACCAGCAGCAGGGGCAGTGCCATGATGGGGGCTGTGATGATCGGTTCGATCTTGACGGCATCGGCTGTTACACGGATGTGCTTGAGCTTGTCCGGCGTGGTGATGCGGCGTCCTCGCACCAGCAGGCGGTGCGTGTTGATGCCGTAGGGGGTGCAGGTCATCAGGGTGACGTAATCCTTGCCGTCCACCACCTTGAGGTTGTCTGTCTCGGTGGGCAGAACGATGGAGATGTTGTCCACCTCGTAGGTGAGCACGCGGTCCAGCACGGTGATGGTAAAGGTATCGCCCACTTCCAGCCGGTCCAGATTGGTGAACAGCTTGGCGCTGGGCAGGCCGCGGTGAGCCGAAATGACCGCATGGGTGCTCTTGCCGCCCACCGGCAGGCTGGTGCCCTCCAAGTGGCCTGCGGCGATCTGCAGCACGCTATCGCTGGTGCCGTGGTAGATGGGCAGCTCCACACCGATCTTTTCAATGGTGATGTAGCCCATAATGCCGGTGCCGGTCACATCCAGCGTGCTTTCGTAGGTGGGAAAGCGCTGCGGAAAATACAACGCATCCGGGTCGGCGGCGATCTGCGCATTGAACGCATCTGCCGCCTCGAAATAGGCGGAGTAGTCGGCATCGGTCAGCTTGTCCACGTCCTCGGCATAGGTGGCCACAGCACGGGACTGATGCAGCTGGTTGACGTAATCGCTGAGGGTGGGGTATAACATCACGGATAGACCCACGAAAAAGACGAGGATCAGGATGATGGTGCTTTTGTTCTTTTTCATGGGCTACTCCCTAATGTTATAAGGATAGGAGCGGGGGCCTTGCGGCCCCTTTGCTCCGGGTTCTTGGGGGAAATGGAGCTTACTTGTTCTCCATGCGCTTCTTGGTGACCAGCAGAACGATGGCCGCAACCATCAGGCCGCCGCCGATGACATAGAACAGGGTAGTGCCCATGCCGCCGGTGGAGGGCAACTCCACACCGGCCTTGTTCTCAACGCGAACAATATGGTCGGCGGCAGTAGTATTGCCGTACTTAACAGTGTAAGAAACGGATTCACCTGCCTTAGTGGGCAGAGTGCCGCGATCGATCACAACCGTAATAGGATCGGTCAGCTTGTTGTAGCCAACAGGAGCCTTGGTCTCCTCCAGATAATAGGTGCCTGCGTCCAGACCTTCCAGCTTGATGTTGCCGGAAGCGGGAGTCACAACGGCAGTAGCAGCGCCTGCATCTGCCACCCAGCCAGTCAGCTTGTAGACGGAAGTACCATCCACGGTGTTGGCGGTAGAGAAGGACGCGTACTTCTTGTTTGCGTCAGCGCCCTTATACAGCTTGAACTCCGCATCTGCCAGAGCGGTATCCTCTTTGCCAGTGCCGAGGTTTGTGTACTTGTGCACACCCATCTCCCAGACGTAGGTCTTGGTGGTGGAGTGCTCGGTTTTGCTGTCGTTGCCGTATTTCAAATAGGTATCGTTGTCGTTGCCCTCACCGCCGATAACTGCATTTTCGTTAACGGTAGCGTAGTACTCAACCATGATCATATCGCCGGGTTTCAAGAAGTTATCACTTAATTGAACCTCAAAGGTGCATTTGTCGCTCAGACCAGTGGTAATAAGCTGGTAGTCAGTATCCTTGGTCAGTTTAATGGGGGTGTAAGGATTTTCCTCGGTCGGACGATAACAACTGACATTAACTGAATCTTCGTTGAAGGTCAGACCGGCGCTCATTTTATCATGCACAACGTAATTTTTGGGAGTGCCGTCAAGAACTGCAACATTGATTACAAATTTTACATTATCGCCAATGCTGGCATCGTTGCTATAGCCAGCGAGAGTGGCACCATTTTCCCAGACATGCTTTTCAATGGTGGGCTTGCTGTTCTTCTCTTTGATTTCTGCGGTCGTGTCGGTGGTATCAATGGAGCAGATAGCGCCGTTATTCAGGTCAGAAACCACCAGATACCAACCAAGGGGCAGGTTGTTAAAGGTAATGCTGGTGGTATTGTCAGTAGCAGCACCGGTATCACTTTGTCCATCTGCCGTTTCCGTATAGTCGGCCTTGATGGGTTGAGCTTTAGCATAACTACCGGCGGCATTTGCAAAAGCCTGAATGTCCGCAGCATTGTTTTTATTAGCTGACCAAGTAACGGCATTCGTTTTGGTGTCTACGACCAGATATTCTGCCTGTGTTTCAACAAAGGATTTCCAAGTATCATTCGCCGTATAACGGTAAGCTTTGGTATCTGCGTGGTACTCCAGATCCAGAATGCGGTAGATCTTATAGGTGTTGCCATTAACAGTGTTAACAATTTTAATGCTGCCAGTGCCAGTGGTGGCACCAGTGCCAGTAGCACCATCCGCCGCAAACGCGGGTACTGCCATGGCACACAGCATGGCAACTGCCAGCAGTGCGGCCAGCAGCTTTTTGATTGCTTTCTTCATCATGATTTGCGAAAGTCTCCTTTCAAGTTTTTCTGATTTTTCTGATTCCTATTTTCAGGGTCTGCTTCCGGCGCAGAATCAATTTTGCCGCCGTGTCAGGAAGGATGCAGGCTTTTTAACGTTCCCTCCTCTCGCGTCTGCGCTTTCTGCAAACCCCGCACACCAGAGCGGCAAGCATCAGCGCGCCGCCGCCTGCTGTATACAGTTTGGTACCGGCCCCGCCGGTAGAGGGAAGTACGTAGCCGCCGGATTCTTCGGCGGTGTTGGTGATGACGATGGTATCGCCGTTGCCGTTGCTGCCGGTGTTCTTGCCCAGCGCAAAGGATGCACCGGCCTCCAGAGCTTCGTTGTTCAGCGTGTAGGACACGGTGTAACCTTCTACGGACATCTCTTTTATAGTATAAGTGATGCCGTCGTCAATCTCAAGGTTTTCAAAACGGGCAGACCAGCCATTTCTGCTGTTCAGCGTAACTTTGCCGACTTCGGTGTCGGTCGTGCCGGTGATGGGAGTACCGCCAGCAGTCGTATAGAAATCGCCGCCATTGTAATAAACTTTTGTGCTCTTGATTGTAATGTCGGAGATGATATTGCTGATTTTATAAATCGGTTTTCCATCCGGAGCGCTCTCGCCAGTAGCCGTTATTGCTACTCCAGCATCCAACCAGTTTTGATAATTTTGAGGCCATACTGTGACGTAGACATCACCGCCGTCATTGATATTTTTGGCAAAAACCTTTGTACCTGAACCATCATCAAGCTGCAGAAGAATACGGTGGCCGGGGTTCGCCACATGCTTCGTCAGCGTGACCACGATCTCCGGAAGCTTCGATGTATCCGTGATATCGGTGCCATCAAAGTTCTTCCACGCCTTCTTGACCAGCAGGTCGCCTTCCTTCACATAGTCCGGGTTACGGGCATTGTTGCAGTAGTAGTAAAAGCTTCCGAACGACTCATTTTCCCCCAGCTTGTAGAGGGCGAAGGAGTCACGGCCTTCGACAAAGCCCGAATCTGTCGGCAAGGTATAGGCATTTTTGGAAATGACAAAATAGTGATACGGAGTGGGGTCTGGCAGCAGGTAACCTTCCGGCGCAGCGGTTTCATGCAGACGGTAAAGCGTATCCTGCGTAAGGCCGGACATGACGGAATTGCCGCTCTGAGAGGTGACATACTGCTTTACATCAGTCCACTGGCCATTTTTATAGGTTTCCAGCTGGAACTTTGCATCCGACAGCAGATTGCTCTGGGTACCGGAGTACTTCACGATCGTAACATTGTTGGTGTTGAAATCGATGCCTGCGTTACCGGAAGAATCGCTCTTGAAATCTACATTTTCATCGACGTAAGAATTATAGCCCTCCAACTGCACGGTATTCTTGAACTTATAGTTCTTAGCGGGCAGATTCTTGGTATTGACCGTATAGTGGAAAACCAGAACCAAAGCCTTGCCGTCTGGTACCTTCGTCCAGACTTGAATCTGGTTTCGATCCTTATTCCGTTTGGTGTAGTAGGTATCCTCAGTAACGTTTTCCGGAGCAGAGCTGCTGTCGTAATCTCCTTCAATCGGGTCGAGATCCTTGAGGAAAGTCGTTGCTTCCAGAGAGCCATCTGCCTGCAGCTCACCCTCAAAGACAGAGACACCTGCCAATGTTACACGGTCGGAGGTGGTACCATCTTTGCTGTACAGACCATCTGGAACAGACATGAAATCATACAGAGTCAACGGCACGCCATTGTTCAGTGTGACGCTGTTAGGATTGACCTGTACCTGATAGGTCAGAAGGCCGGTTGCTTCATCATAGTTGCCGTGTTTGCCCACAACATTTCGGGTGACAGTTTCCTTAAAGGAATCACTGCCGCTCTGTTCGCCGTTCCGCTCGAACGTAGCGTTGTTGACAAAGGAGGCAACATTGCCACCGTTCCAGACCTCTGTGTTATCAGGGTCCAGTGTGGTGTCGTAGGTGATAAAAACACGTTTGCTGAGCGTTTTGTTCCCATTGACTGTAAGCGTATAGCACTCGGGCTGAAGAGTGACCACCAGTTTGGTGCTGCCGTCTGCCTGCTTTTCAGCAGAAACGGTATAGTAATTGCTTGAAACTGCGTTACCGTTCAGCTCGACCCGGACGCTGCTCTCATCCAGATTCAGGCCGGCAGGGATGAGGTCCTTAACGACCCATTCTTTGTCTTTTTCAGCATCCCATACAAGACCCTCATCCGTGGTATCGTTTATAGCAATCGTCCACGGAATCTTCTGTCCGGGTTTCAGGGTGATGGTGTCTTCTGTTTTGTTCCAGTTGCTGGAATCGCCTGCAATCTTCCGGAAGTATTTACGCTGCTCGGAAGAGTTGGTGAAATCATACACATCCGAAACAATATCGCCCTGATTCAGCTGTCCGTAGTTCGTGATCTGACAGCGTGTGCCAGATGCCACCCAAGACAAATTGGCTGTGGTCTGATATTTGATGGTTGCAGGCCCCTGAATGTTCTTTTCTTTGAAATCTACCGAGAACAGTCCGACTTCAACACCGTTTTCGGTGCGCGAATACTGATAGTTGATGGTCACCTTGTCGGTTACTTCAAGATCGGATGCATCAAAAACGTGTACGCTGTCAGCAACGATTTGCTGCAGGCGGACGCTCTTGGAAGTGTCGGCATCCCAGCGGGTGCTGCTCCAATCGTAATAGACGAGGGTGTTAAGGTCTGTTGCATTGACAGTTGTGACCCAATCCATAGTTGCGGTTTGGGTATCATGACTGCCGTTTTCCAACTGCTTACTCAGCAGGGTAGAAGGAATTTTCACGTTGGAAGAGTCGGAACCATTGATACCGGTACCTTTGATCTCACCGGTGTTATTGACGATTGTCTCGGATTCAGAGGTGTTTTCAGGTGCTTTGGTACGGTAGGTGATCTCGTAAGAATGGAAACCTTCTTCCAGAGGATAAGTAAGCAGCTTGCTGCTGTTGTCATAGATGGTGTTGTCCAGTGTGACATCGGTGGATTCTCCATCCTTCGTGACAGTGATCTTATTGTCAATGGGATCATCAGGAAGCGTATCAGTAAACTTGGCATCTTTCGGCAGATAGCGCAGAGAGGTGTCATCTTGATCGATATTGATCTTCACGGTCCAGATGATCTCGCCATTCTCAAGCTTGCCGGACTTGTCGATCAATTTTGTGGTGAGAGAGGTCTCTTTCGTTTTACTGGTGTCCTTAAAAGTGACAGTGTTTTTGACCTTCTCGTTGTTGACGTAGTCAACATTGCCGAAGTTAGTAGCCTTTACCTGATAGGTGATCGTATAGGTTCCTGCAGCGAGGGTCTCGCCCTCCTGTCCCAGTGTGATGGTTTTTGTGCTGGAGTCAGTCCCATCCGTCCAGGAAACGGTTGTGTTGGACGCACCGTTCGAACCAGAAACATCCGGCGTACCAGTATACTGGAAGTCGGCATTGGTAGGACAACGCAAGGCATCGGTCAGGGTCAAAGGAGCAGCCATGTCATCCTTTAATTTGAGCGTGACCGTGTAGTCAATGTAGGCATCATGACTATCATAACGCAGAGAGCCAGCGTCCTTGGACAGGGAATAGTTCTTTTTATCGGACGGCTTATCTTCGCTCTGATCCTTGATCGTGATCGTGATGTCTTTGCCGTTAATGGTGAACTTATTGGATTTATCTGTGCTGATTTTAGCGGTATCCCACTGAAAATCGAAAGAAACGTCGGTTTTGACTTTACTGTCTTTCGTCGTTTCCTGCTGGTTGATGTAATCTTTATCATAAGTAAAGACAACATACCAGTCTCCGTCGGCATCCTGCACGAACTCGTAGGTGCCACAGATGGTTCCGTTGGGACCGAAATAAGAGGAGTCCTTTAGACTGCCTTTTTCAGCGCCGCCATTATTCAGCTTGTCGAGACCCGCTGGAATCGGGACATATACTTTATAATTATTGGCCTTGATGCGGTCAGCCGGGATATCATGCAGATCGATAAAGCCATGAAGCTTATCGGTTACGGTACTCTCTGTGACGTCAGAGTAGTCGGAGTCCTGCAGCTTCTGAATCTTGAAATCGGTCACATACTGAGAACCATTCAGCATCTTTGAAAAATCAAGATCAGTGCCATCCATCGTATCCGCTCCGCTCTCCGCGGCCTGCACAGATGCCACGGGGATCATGCCGGTGAGCTGGGACGGCGCAAGGGACACCTCGGACACCTTGCCGTCCACGTTGCCGGAGATGACCGTCAGCGTGCCGGAAGCTTCGTCCACAGCCGACACGATGCCCACGGTCTCACACGAGACAGTGCGCTCTTCGGTCTGCGGCTCGGCCGCTGCCGGGGCGCTCAAAGCCTGCAGCAGCTCGGTGTCAGCATCCGGGGAAAGGTCCTCGATCTGCGGCTCGTCTGCCACAGCGACCGTCTCGGTCGTGGTGGCGTTATAGAACACGATATCACCGGGCTGCAGGCCAGTAACAGACATGTCTGCGTCCATTTCATAGGCCGCAATGTCGCTGTCCGGGTCCAGCAGATAACCGGTGGAACGCAGCTCGCTGCGCAGGGCCAGCGTACTGGCGCGCTGAGGGATCGCGCTCTGCGGGATATTTGCATAGTTCAGGCAGTAGGACAGGAACATCACGTCCCACTCGCCGTAGGGGTTGCCGTACCACTGGCCGTAGCGGGTGTAGTAGCGCAGGGTCTCGCCGTCATCGGTATCAAGCTTGAAATTTTTCTCGCTCTGCTCATAGCCCAGTTGACCCTGTGCCACGGTGAGCAGGTCTTCGTTCCACATGCCGGTCAGGGCCGTGCCGGTCTTGTCCAGCCAGTCGTCCTCGTCCTGCGTGTCGTCCATCGGGTCGGACAGGCAGTTCACCGTGTGGTGATGCTCCGGCAGGCCGCAGACCAGCACTTCCTCGTAGCAGGCATCGGTGTGGTGGTGCACCGGGGTCTCGATCACAGGATCGACCACCACGGGCTTTGCGGCCACCGGCTCCTCAAACAGGGCCACCGGATCATAATCGGGGTTCACTTCTTCTACAAGCTCGCCCTCTTCCAGACCGCACACCAGCTCATAGGTGGTGGTGTAGCAGCTGTCGTCGTGGGTGTGCTCGAACAGATCACAGATCAGGCTGCCGTCCTCGGGGTCAAAGCAGTCGTCGGTGTGGGTGTGCTCTTCTTCCAGGCAGGTCAGCTCCTGCACTTCCTGATAGCAGTCGTCGGTGTGCTCATGGGGCACAAAGATGTACTCCGGCTCTGCGGAATAGGCTGCAATGCCGGGATCATCCGCATCCACGCCGAACGCAGCATCATCCATGCCGAATGTATCATCAAAAGACATGCCGTCGTCCGTCATGGTAGCGTTCCAGTCCTCCGGTTCGCCTTCCTCATAGCCGCACACCAGCTGCTTTTCATAGCAGGCAGCGGTGTGCTCATGCTCCAGCTCGCCGCACAGATATTCGGCCGTTTTGGCAATGCCCACGCCGTGCAGCTGCCAGTTCACGAACAGGCTGGTGGTCAGCGCCAGTGCCAGCAGCAGCGCAGTATAGCGTCTGGCGCGCTGGTGGTTCCGACGGAACTTTTCCTGATATTCTTTCACAATATCCCGCATGATTCCTAAACCTCCTTAGTGGATCAACGCGAAACTGGACAAGGGCCATACCCGCAAAAAAACCTTGCCCACGATCTGACTTTTTTCCACACAGCCGATCACACTGCTGCGGCTGTCAATGGAGGTGGCCCGATGGTCACCCAGTACGAAATACCGGTTTTCCGGCACCTGATAGGGAAATTTGATGTCGCATTCGCCCAGAGCCAGTTCATCTACATAGGGTTCATCCAGCGTCTGACCGTTCACAGTGACCACACCGTCCTCGTCCAGTTCGATCACATCACCGGGCAGGCCGATGATGCGCTTGAGCAGAAGTTTGTTCTGCCAGTAAAATCCGCAAAGGTCGCCGGTCTTCATGTCGCTGCCTTTGACCAGCAGAATGATGTCCCGGTCCTGCAGAGTGGGGTTCATGCTGTCGCCGGAGACCTGCAGCACCGGCAGAAACAGGGTGGCCAGCAGCACGGCAACGGCCGCGACCACCAGCAGCGTGTAGACCGTGCTGCGCAGCACCCGCATATAACGGCTGCGGTAGGCCAGACGTTCGCGCTCTGCTTCCACCTCTGCTGTGGATGGAATGGGCGTGAACCTGATCTTTTGCTCTTTCATTTGGCACGCTCCTCCGGCAGGAATTCCGTGCTGTGATAGCCGTCCAGCAGTTCGCTGGCCCGGTGGTCAAAAGCGGCCCAGCGCTGTTGGATCTCCTGCTGCGTCCGGGCAAGCATTGCCTTGCAGTCCGCTTCGGTCTGGGCGCGCTTGCGTGCGGCGGCTTCCACTTCCGCGTCGCACTGCTGCTGGGTGCGGGCCTTCAGGTTCGCGGCCTCAGTCTGTGCCTGTGCAAGGATCTGCTGGGCTTCGGCTTCCGCCTGAGCGCGCAGAGCGCTGGCGGCGGCATTGGTGTTTTTGTTTGCTGCGTGCACCGATGCAACGTATTCATCGGCCGCAGCCTGCGCCGCTTCAAACACCTTGTTCAGCTCCAGTGCAGCCTGCGCAATGGAACCTGCGTTTTCAATATGGATCTGCCGTTCCTGCAGCTGGGCAGACAGGGCAGCGTTTTCTGCCCGGAGCTGGTCCTCGCTCTGCTTGAGCGCCAGAATGATCTCGACTAATTCGGTGCGGCGCATGTGCCGCAGTTCACGGTCCGGCATAATGATCGATTTCTCCCGCAAAAAGTGGTCGGATCAGGCGAACGAAAACTTTCGACAAATCCGAAAATTTTCGCACCACAAAACCACATTTGATATATTAGTTTTCGACGTGACAGCGCCAGTTTGATGGATAAACTTCTACCCTGTATGTTAGCACAACATGCGCAACAGAAGCGTAACAAAAATGCTTTTTCTGTGCATTTTTTTGCCAAAGAATAAAAAAATTGTTTCTTTTGATGTAAACGATTACGCCGGATACACCGGACTGAAAATGCATTAAAAACAAAAAGAACTGTCCCCACAACGGAAACAGTTCTTGAAAAACAGATGAAAATAGAAGCCGGATCAGAAGCTCTTCAGCAGATCGCCCAGAGTCAGGAAGGACTGGTAGATCACGTTGACATTGTTGATGATGGAGCTTGCACCGGAGAAGATACGGGCAATGGCGTTGAACACCTTACCGATATTCAGGAAGCTGTTGTAAGCGTCGCTGGCACCACCGTCCAGATAGACCATTTCCTCTTCGCTGATGGAGGCATAGTTTGCAGGCAGTTTCATAGTAGACATGGAGATTTTCCTTTCTATTGATAAAATTGATACAGTGCGTGGAAAGACTTAAATAAAGGCAGCCACGGCCAGCGTGGTGATCAGAGCACCGGCTACCGCCAGAACGCTCAGAACCGGGCCGTCATCGTATTCCTGCGCGGTCTGTTCCGGCTGAGCGGGTGTGGATGTGCTGGTGGAAGTGGTGGCGTTTTTCACGGTCCAGTGTGCGTACACAGTGGTATCACCGGTAAACACCGTAGAGGTGCTGATTTTTGTGCCGCCCACCGGCTCGGTATACCAGCCGTCAAAGGTGTAGCCTTCCAGCGTAGGCTGCGCGGGCAGGGCACTGAGTTTGCCGCTCAGATTGGTGGTGACTGCCACAGCGGAGCTGCTGCCGCCCATGGCATCCAGACCAATGGTGTAGACCTGCGAATCCTTGTCTTCTGCGGCAAAGGCAGAGGGCAGTGCACAGCAGAGCAGTGCAGCGCTGAGCAGACCGAGGACCAGCATTTTCAAGATCTTTTTCATATGACTCCTCGCTTTCCTGACGAATTGGGATGTGGTGCCTGCCGGGAACGGAAACACCAGAACAGACCTCGATGTCCCCGCCATGAGGCAGTAGACGAAAAAGCCGGGAAGAGGAGGTTTATTCAATCCTATATTTACCACATATAATGCAACAAAAGTGCAACAAAATGGGCGTATTTTGTTGCTATGATGAAAAAATTGGTTTTTCACAAATTGCAGGCTGCAAAAGGCATCACAGAGCCGCCGCAAAAGCGGAAAAGCGGAAAAGTGGAACCTTCCCCTTGTGGAAAAACAAAGAATATGGTATAATACCTTGCATGATGCGCCATCGCCAAGCGGTAAGGCAGGGGACTTTGACTCCCCCATCGTAGGTTCGACTCCTGCTGGCGCAACCAAAAGCCCCGTCATCCTGAAAAGGCTGACGGGGCTTTTTGCGTCACTTTTCCACAAAATGCGGCTGAACGGTACAAAGCTCAGCGGCGGCGGATCTTTCTGGTGGGCTTGCGGCGGTTCCAGTTGTTCAAAAGGACCCACGCAAAGTAGATGATGATGGAAATAATACTCAATGTTATTACAACTTTGAGGTACAGACTGCCTAAGAATTCCTGAAAACGCGCCACAGTGAACAGCAGTGGGTTGCGGCTGACATCCTGCCCGGCGATCAGGTCCACCACGCCAATGGTCTCACCGGCAAGCTTCAGCTCCACGGTGCCCACCACATCGCCCTGCTGGACGGGGGCACACACGTGATCCGGCAGGTGGAAATATTTCTGGGTCACGCTGCCGTCGCCGGTGGAGGGCAGCAGGGTCATCATGCTGTCGGCGGGATACAGCTGCAGGGAGCTGGTATCGGAGGAATACTTCACCGGGATCTCAGCCAGCGTAAGGTCGGTATCCAGCGCGGCCTGAATGGAAAAGCTGTCGAACACCCAGTCCATCAGCTTCACGGTCTCGCACAGGGCCGGGCGGCGATTGGCGTAGCCGAAATCGTCGCAGGTGTCCGGGCTTTGCATCACGCAGAAAATATAGGTGGCACCATCCTTATTGGCCCATGAAACATAGCTCTGATTGCCACTGTCGTTTTTGAATGCGGTCACATCGCACATGCCGCCCTGCATGGCGCTGCGGTAGTATTTGCCGCCGCTGGATTTGCTCAGCGCGGCGTTCTGGCTGACCAGAACAGACGAAGAACGGTGTTTTTCTTTGGCGGGCATGGTAAAGCTGGGCGCACCGGAAACCTCCACAAAGGCATCAAAGCTCATCAGATAGCGCAGGATCAGGTACATATCCACGGCACAGGTCACGTTGCCGCTGTCGATGCCGCAGGCATCCGTCCATGTGCTGCCGGTGGTGCCGATGCGCTGGGACAGGGTGTTCATCTGGCTCACCCAGCCCGCGAGGTCGCCGCCGGAAAGGGCATAAGCAAGGCCCATGGCGGCTTCGTTGGCGTTGCGGGTCAGCATGGCGTACATGGCTTCGCGGTAGGTAAAGGTCTCGTTGGAGCGCATATCGGCGTTGTTGGTGTTATAAACGTAATCCGAGATGGCAAAGGGCATCTGGAAGGTGTCGTCCAGATGGTCGGCATAGTTGGTCAGCAGCAGGGCGATGGTCATGTACTTTGTCAGACCACCGGCGGATACCTGCTTTGTGCTGTCCTTATCATAGACGATGATATTGGTATCGGTGTTGACGATATAGGCACTCTGTGCCTGCACCTGATAGACCGGGGTGGGGTCGAACATAGCCCCGGCGGGCAGCACAAGGCAGCTGAACAGGACAGCGAACGATAAAACCAGCGCAAAAATACGTTTCATGTGGACAATTCCTTTAAAAAGCGATAATATAAAACAACAGGCAGCACGGCACAGGTGCAGTGCGCCGGATAAGAACGAGATCACAGCGGAAGGCTGTATTCTTTATAATAACAGGTTTGGCGGGGTGTGACAAGGCTTATTGTGCCGATTTCACATCCGGTCAGGGAGGACAGGAATGGTATATCTGACAGGGGACACCCACGGCGACATCGACCGCTTCAAGCACGGCAAGCTGCGCTGGCTGGGCAAACGGGATACCGTGGTGGTACTGGGCGACTTTGGCTTTGTGTGGGACGGCAGCAAGGAGGAACAGAAAAAGCTGGATTGGCTGCGCAAGCGCCCGTATACCCTGCTGTTTCTGGACGGCAGCCACGAAAACTACGATCTTTTGAAGCAGTATCCCACCGAGGAACGCTTTGGCGGCAAGGTGCAGGCACTGGGCGGCAATGTGTACCATGTGTGCCGCGGCAGTGTGCTGGAATTGGAGAACAAAAAATACCTGTGCTTTGGCGGTGCGGAAAGCCAGGATGTGGAGGATCGGGAACCCGGCGTGAACTGGTGGAGGGAAGAAATGCCTTCGGAGGAGGAATACGCCTTTTGTGAGGAGAACCTTGCAGCGTGCGATTACAAAGTGGATTATGTGCTGACCCACGATGCGCCAAGCAGATTTTTGGATTTTACCGCCCTTGCCAGCGGCGAGACCAACCAGCTGCACAGCTTTCTGGATAAAATTTTGTTGAAGCTGACCTACGACAAGTGGTTTTTTGGCTGCTACCATAAGGATACCCAGCTTTCCACCAAAAGCCGCTGCGTGTTCTGCGATGTGATAAGCATGGGCGAACGGCACGCAAAGCGTTCCGTTCGATAACAGGGGCCGCTGCACCAGCCGTGCAGCGGCTTTTGCAATTGCTGTTGCTTGTGCGCAAAAAACCTCCGGATCAGTTCATGGCTCCGGCTTTCTCGAACATCTGCTGCACCTGCTGTTCCAGCAGTGCGTGCTCCGGCGCTTCCAGCAGCGGGTCGTCGGCCAGCATGGCAATGGCTTCCGCCTGCGCAGCGTGCAGGGTGCGGGTGTCGTTCATCAGGTCGGCGATCTGCAGGGTGGGCAGGCCGTGCTGGCGGCTGCCGAAAAAGTCGCCGGGGCCGCGGGTCTCCAGATCGTACTGCGCCACCGCAAAGCCGTCCGTGGTGCTGCACAAAAATTTCAGCCGCTTTTGTACGTTTTCGCTTTGGTTGTCGCTGACAAGAAAGCACCAGCTCTCCGCTGCACCGCGTCCCACGCGGCCGCGCAGCTGGTGCAGGGCGCTCAGACCGTAGCGCTCTGCGTTTTCAATCACCATTACGCTGGCATTGGGCACATCCACACCCACCTCAATGACGGTGGTGGACACCAGTGCGTCCAGCCGTCCGGCTTTGAAGTCCTCCATCACGGCAGCTTTCTCCTTGGGTTTGAGCTTGCCGTGCATCAGGCCTACCCGGCGCTCCGGCAGCAGGGCCTTGGCAATGTCCTCGTAGTAGCTCTTAACGGCGTTCAGCCCGCCATCCGGTGTGTCCTCGATGGCGGGGCAGACCAGATACACCTGCCGCCCGCGCCCGATCTCCTGATCGAGAAAATGGTAGAGGTCGCGTCGCTTTTTGCCGGTGATGCAGCGGGTCTTGACCGGTGTGCGGCCCGGCGGCAGCTCGTCCAGAATGGAGATGTCCAAATCGCCGTAGATGAGCAGGCCCAGCGTGCGGGGAATGGGCGTTGCGCTCATCACCAGCAGGTGCGGATTCGCGGCCTTTTCGGCCAGCATTCCGCGCTGCCGTACCCCAAAGCGGTGCTGCTCGTCGATCACGGCAAGACCAAGCCGGGCAAACTCTACGCCTTCGCTGAGGATGGCGTGGGTGCCCACCACAAGGTCGGCTTCGTCGTTCCGGATGGCGGCAAGGGTGGTGCGGCGTGCAGCGGCCTTCATGCCGCCGGTCAGCAGGGCCACCCGCATCCCGAAGGGGGCAAGCATCCGGTTCAGGCCTTCGGCGTGCTGGGCGGCCAGAATTTCTGTCGGGGCCAGCAGCGCGGCCTGATACCCCGCCCGGATGCAGGCCCAGATGGCGGCAGCCGCCACCAGCGTTTTGCCGCTGCCCACATCGCCCTGCAAAAGGCGGTTCATGGAAGTCTCGCCCGCCATGTCGGCCAGAATCTCGCTCACGGCCCGGCGCTGGGCTCCGGTGGGGGAAAAGGGCAGGCTGGCCCAGAACAGGGACGGGTCGGCAAGCTGCATGGGCGCACCGGTGGCAGCGGCACCCCGGTTTTTCATCCGGCCAATGCCCAGCTGCAGAACCAGAAGTTCTTCATAGATCAGCCGCCGCCGGGCTGCATAGGCCTGCTCTTCGGTGGCGGGGCAGTGGATGGCCCGCACGGCATCTGCCTTGGAGAGCAGACGGTATTTTGTCAGCATTTCCGGCGGAAGAGGGTCGGGCAGAAGCTCTGCATGGGGCAGCAGCTGCCGCACGCACTTGGCGATGGCATTGCTGGTCAGGCCCTCGGTCTGGGGGTAGACCGCTTCAAAGGGAGAAGCCTTAATCTGCTCGGCGGTGCGCACCTGCGGGTTGACCATCTGGCGGCGCAGCATCCCGCCGGTAACGATGCCCTGAAAATAATATTCCTGCCCCAGCTGCAGCTTCTGGGCGGCATAGGGATTATTGAACCATGTGATCTCCAGACTGGACACATCGTCCCCGGCAGTGATGCGCTCCATCCGCCGCCCGCCCGGCAGGATACGCCCGCCGGGTTTGGCGAACACCTCGGCCCTGACGACGCACTCCACATCGGTGGGCGCTTCGGCGATGGAATAGGGTTTGGTGAAGTCGATATATCTGCGCGGGTAGTGGCACAGCAGGTCGGCCAGCGTCACGATGCCCAGCTTCTCGAACCGCTCAGCGGTCTTGGGGCCAACGCCCTTCAGGTAGCGCACCGGCGTATCCGGGGTGAGGGTGGTATGGTTTTCGGCGGGCACAGGCATCAGCTCCTTTGCAAAGTAGTATAGCCATTGTAGCACCTTCCCGTTTGCAAATCCAGCTAAACCGGCGATAATCATTCCGGGAACAACGCAAAACAAAAAAAATCCCGGAAGCCGAAGCTTCCGGGAATCTTTTGGAGGTGACGACCAGATTTGAACTGGTGGATGAGGGTTTTGCAGACCCTTGCCTTACCACTTGGCCACGTCACCATATTTAGGAGTGAATTTCCACTCCTGTTGGAGCGGCCGACGAGGCTCGAACTCGCTACCTCCACCTTGGCAAGGTGGCGCTCTACCAGATGAGCTACGGCCGCATATTCGGTGCATTTTACCTTGCACCCATCATTTCTGATGCCCTGAAAACAAGTTTCAAAGTAGGTGAAAGCTTGCGCTTTCTTGGTGGCGACCCGGATCGGGCTCGAACCGACGACCCCCAGCGTGACAGGCTGGTGCTCTAACCAACTGAGCTACCGGGCCATATTGGAGCAACTGTTGCTGCTCCGTTATGGAGCGGCCGACGAGGCTCGAACTCGCTACCTCCACCTTGGCAAGGTGGCGCTCTACCAGATGAGCTACGGCCGCATATTGGAAACCCTGCTGGGTTTCCTTGACTGGTGCCTCCGATCGGAATCGAACCAATGACACGGGGATTTTCAGTCCCCTGCTCTACCGACTGAGCTACAGAGGCGCACCGGACGATGATTATTATACCTGAAATTTCGATTTTGTAAAGGGGTAAATCCAAATTTTTTTCAGAAAATTGAAACTTTCTTGATTTTGGTCGCTCCAGCGCGTAAAATAAGAATGACTTTTTCAACCTGCTTTCGGCACATCCGGCACAGGACGTGCTGTGTGCGGGCGCGCCAAACAGAAATTGACAAATTCAACAACCTATGGTTTAATGAAAATGAAATGATTCAGGCGCTTTTGCCCTTTTTCTCTGTGTATACCTATATTATAGTAAGAAAAGGGCAGAGGCGTTTTATGATTTGACTACAGACGGCCCGCTTTTTGCAAGAAAGGCCGGGCCGGGAGGAGCAGCATGGCAAAAAAACAGGAATATGGCAACGAGAGCATTACTTCTTTGAAGGGTGCCGACCGTGTGCGTAAGCGCCCGGCCGTTATCTTTGGCTCAGACGGCGTGGAGGGATGCGCCCACTCCATCTTTGAGATCGTCTCCAACTCCATCGACGAAGCCCGCGACGGCCACGGCGATACCATCAACGTGACCCGCTGTAAGGATGGCAGCGTCATCGTTGAGGACTTTGGCCGCGGTATGCCCGTGGACTGGAACAACGGCGAGGGGCGCTACAATTGGGAGCTGTTGTTCTGCGAGATGTATGCAGGCGGCAAGTATGGCGAGGGTGAGGATAACTACGAGTTCAGCCTTGGCTTGAACGGTCTGGGCCTGTGCGCTACCCAGTATGCTTCTGCATGGATGACCGCCGATATCTACCGTGACGGATACCACTATCACCTTGATTTTAAAAAGGGCGAGAATGTGGGCGGCCTGCAGAAGGAAGCCTACAAGGGCCGCCGCACTGGCAGCATCATTCACTGGAAGCCGGACGACGAGGTGTTCACCGACATCGATGTGCCCGGCAGCTACTATAAGGATACCCTGCGCCGTCAAGCGGTGGTCAACGCAGGCCTGACCCTGAACTTTACCGATGAAAAAGAGAAAGACCCTGCCACTGGCAAGGCGTGGTACGAGAGCTGGTGCTATGAGCACGGCATCGCGGACTATGTGGCCGAGGTGGCAGGGGAGGATACCCTGACCCCGGTGTTCAGCTGCGAGAGTGAGGCATCCGGCCGAGACCGCGAGGATCAGCCGGATTACAAGGTGCGCATGAGCGCGGCGTTCTGCTTCTCCAATAAGGTGCAGATGCTGGAATACTACCACAACTCTTCCTGGCTGGAGCACGGCGGCAGCCCGGAGCATGCGGTGCGCACCGCCTTTGTCTACCAGATCAACAAGTACCTGAAGGAAAAGAACCTCTATAAAAAAGGTGAGAGCGCCATCAGCTTTCAGGATGTGCAGGACTGCTTGGTGTATGTCTCGTCCAGTTTTTCCACCCGCACCAGCTACGAGAACCAGACCAAAAAGGCCATTACCAATAAGTTCGTCTCGCAGGCTATGACCGACTTCCTCAAGCATTATCTGGAAGTGTATTTTCTGGAAAAGCCGGACGAGGCCCAGAAGATCTGCCAGCAGGTGCTGGTGAACAAGCAGAGCCGCGAGCACGCGGAAAAAACGCGCCAGAGCATCAAAAAAACGCTGTCCACCCAGATCGACCTTGCCAACCGGGTGCAGAAATTCGTGGACTGCCGCACCAAGGATGCATCCCGCCGCGAGCTGTATATCGTGGAGGGCGATTCCGCTATGGGTGCGGTCAAGTCCAGCCGCGACAGTGAATATCAGGCCATCATGCCCATCCGCGGCAAGATCCTGAACTGCCTGAAGGCCGACTATGCCCGCATCTTTAAATCGGATGTCATCGTGGATCTCATCAAGGTGATGGGCTGCGGCGTGGAGCTGGGCGGCAAACACAACAAGGAGCTGGCGACCTTTAACCTCGACAATCTGCGGTTCAATAAGATCGTCATTTGTACCGATGCCGATGTGGACGGCTACCAGATCCGCACGCTGGTGCTCACCATGCTCTACCGCCTGACCCCGACCCTGATCGAGAAGGGCTATGTGTATATCGCAGAGTCGCCGTTGTATGAAATTACAACGAAAGAACGAACTTATTTTGCCTACACCGAGCCGGAAAAGACAGCGTTTCTGGAAGAGATCGGCGAGAAAAAATACACCATCCAGCGCTCCAAAGGTCTGGGTGAGAACGACCCTGAGATGATGTGGCTGACCACCATGAACCCGGAGAGCCGCCGTCTGATCAAGGTGATGCCCACTGATGTGGTGCAGACCGCGCAGGTGTTCGATATCCTGCTGGGCGATAACCTTGCAGGCCGCAAGGAACACATTGCGCAGCACGGCGCAGAATATCTGGACGATCTGGATGTGAGCTGATGATTTTAAATTGCCTCCGCTTGCGCTCTGGCAATGACAGAGGTAACGTTATTTTAATTTGGTGATTTGTCGCAGCCTGCGGGCTGCTCCAAATCACGTTTTCACGAAGAAGGCCCCAACGGGTCACGGCATTTTAAGGGAAAAATGCAGAAAACCGGAACGGCTCCATCTGTGAAAGAGCAGCTCAGGATGGCCCGCAGGCCATCCTGAGCTGCAAAAATAAAAAATATTTTCCGCTGAATATGGGCAGAGCGAGAGCGGCGCCCATTTAAAATCGTCAAGAGGTTAGAAGATGCCTAGAAAATCGACCAAGAAAACCTTCAAGCCGGTGCGCCCGCAGTTGGGCGACGGTGTTGAAATTTTAAATGCTGGCAGTGTGCTGGAGGACCCCATCACCCGCACGCTGGAAACCAACTATATGCCCTACGCCATGAGCGTTATCGTCAGCCGCGCGCTGCCAGAGATCGACGGCTTCAAACCGGCGCACCGCAAGCTGCTGTACACCATGTACGAGATGGGCCTGCTCAAGGGCGCACGCACCAAGTCTGCCAACATCGTGGGCAGCACCATGCACCTGAACCCCCACGGCGATGCCGCCATCTACGACACCATGGTGCGCATGGGCCGCGGCAACGAGAGCCTGCTGGTGCCCTTTGTGGACAGCAAGGGTAACTTTGGCAAGGCCTACAGCCGGGATATGTCCTGCGCTGCTGCCCGTTACACGGAGGCAAAGCTCGAGGGTGTGTGCGAGGAGCTGTTCCGGGATATCGACAAGGAGACCGTGGACTTTGTGCCCAACTACGACAGCACCACCACCGAGCCTACCCTGCTGCCGGTCACATTCCCCACCATTCTGGCAAACAACACGCTGGGCATCGCGGTGGGCATGGCCTGCAACATCTGCTCGTTCAATCTGGCAGAGCTGTGCGCCACTACCGTGGCCCTGATGAAGGACGAGCACCACGACATCTCCACCACCATGCCCGCCCCGGACTTCGTGGGCGGCGGTCAGATTTTGTACGATGAAGCGCAGATGCGTGAAATTTACGAGAACGGCCGCGGCAGCGTGAAGGTACGCGCCCGCTACAACGTGGTACCCGGCGAAAACATGATCGAGGTCACCCAGATCCCGCCCACCACAACGGTGGAGGCCATCATGGATAAGATCGCGGAGCTGGTCAAGGCCGGTAAGGTCAAGGAAATCAGCGACATGCGTGACGAGACCGATCTGAACGGCCTGAAGCTGACACTGGACCTCAAGCGCGGCGTGGATGCCGATAAGCTGATGGCAAAGCTGTTTAAGGCTACCCCTCTGGAAGACAGCTTCAGCGCGAACTTCAATATTCTGGTGTCCGGCCAGCCCCGCGTGATGGGCGTGCGCGAAATTCTCAAGGAGTGGACGGCCTTCCGCGTGGAGTGCGTGCGCCGCCGCACCTACTACGACCTGCACGGCAAGGAAAAGCGCCTGCACCTGCTCAAGGGTCTTGCTGCTATCCTGCTGGACATTGACAAGGCAATCAAAATTATCCGCACCACCGAGGAAGAGACCGAAGTGGTGCCCAACCTGATGATCGGTTTTGGCATCGATGAAGTGCAGGCCGACTATGTGGCCGAGATCAAGCTGCGTCATTTGAACCGGGAATATATCCTCAAGCGCACCAGCGAGATCGAACAGCTGGAAAAGGATATTGCCGACCTGAACGATATCCTTGCAAAGCCCGCCCGCATCCGCCGCATCATCATCAATGAGCTGAACGATGTTGCCAAGAAGTACGGCCAGTCCCGCCGCAGCGAGATCCTGTACGATCTGCCTGAGGAAGAGAACGGCTCCGAGGAGGAAGAAACGCCGGATTACCCCGTGACAGTGTTCTTTACCCGCGAGGGCTACTTCAAAAAGATCCCGCCGCAGGGTCTGCGCACCGCCGGTGCCCATAAGCTGAAAGAAGGCGACGAGATCGTGCAGCAGATCGAGACCCGCAACAACGTGGAAGCGCTGTTCTTTACCGACAAGCAGCAGGTGTACAAGGTGCGTCTGGCAGAGCTGGAGGACGGCAAGGTGGCCCAGATGGGCATTTTCATCCCGGGCCGTCTGGGCATGGACGAGGGCGAGAACGTGCTCTCCATGGTGATCACCAGCGACTACAGCGGCTATATGCTGTTCTTCTTTGCCAGCGGCAGGTGCGCAAAGATCCCGCTCAGCTCCTATGCCACCAAGCAGAACCGCCGTAAGCTGCTCAAGGCCTACTGCGACAAGGAACCGCTGGCGAAGCTCTTCTTCCTGCCGGAGGAGACCGAGCTTGCCATCCGCACCAGTGCCAGCCGGATGCTGCTGGTTGGCACGGCGCAGATCGCGGCCAAGGCCACCCGCGACAGTCAGGGCGTGGCGGTCGTTACCCTGAAAAAGAACCAGACCATCGCGTCGGTCGTCCCGGCGGACACGCTGGAGCTGGCGAACCCCCACCGCTACCGTGTGCGCAGCCTGCCCGCTACCGGTGCGCTGCTCCGCGCCGAGGACGAGGGTGAGCAGATGAGCCTGCTGTGATGTTTCCCGTGCAGAGCGTTTTCGCGTGGGGCAGGTTCTATGGCTTTTGCAAAAGGCATTGCCGCCGGGTACGTTCTCTTTTGCGTGCCAAAAGAGAACCAGAAAGGACGGCGGTGCCCACAGGGCATGAAAGCCCCAGTGGGGCTTTTAAGCCGCAGACCGGTTTGCGCAGCAAATGCCGCGTGTTCAGCGCGGCAAGGTCTCCGCTACTTTCGAGGCGCGGGAGGCAGCGGGTTGCGGCTCCCTGCGTCTGCTTCGTGCCTTGGACGGCACTCGCATCCTGCAGGCCGCTGCCCCAACAGCTCCTCCCTGTTTCGGCCACTGGCCGCGGTCGTCGCTGTTGCAAACTAAGGGCTGCTCGCCCTTAATAATCCCAAAGCAGATGGGCTCCATACAAAAAATCCAAGTCGCTGCGCTAGAGGATTTTTTGTGTTGCGCCGATTTTGAGTCGCTGCGCGACGAGCCGTGCGGGTGAGTTTACGCTTTATCTGCTGCGCGACAGCCGCAGGCTGACAGCAGCAAGATGCCGCTTGCCATTACGACCCCTCCCGTGAAAAAGCAGCTCCGAAACGACCGCAGTCGTTTCGGAGCTGCAAATTATAAAAATAATTTTCCGCTATTATTGTCAGAGCGAAGCGGAGACAATTTTAAATCGTTTCTATATAAAAGAGGAAACTGCAATGCAAAACATCGACCTGATCTGTGTGGGCAAGCTGAATGCAAAATATTTCGCCGAGGGCGTGGCCGAGTACCAGAAGCGCCTTGCCGCCTTCGCGTCCTTCCGCATCATCGAGCTGCCGGAGGAAAAGATCGAGGAGAAGAACGCCTCGGATGCCGTGGTAAAAAAGGCACTGGACAAGGAGGGCAAGGCCATTCTGTCCAACGTGCGCAAGGGTGCTGCCATCGTGGCCATGTGCATTGAAGGCAGGCAGATCTCCTCCGACGAGCTGGCCCAGTTCCTTGCCGACCGCGCAAACAGCGGGGCAGGGGATGTGGCGTTCGTCATCGGCTCGTCCCACGGCCTGTCCGATGAGGTGAAAAAGGCCGCTGCACTCAAGTTCAGCATGGGACGCATCACCATGCCCCACCAGCTGGCCCGCCTTGTGCTCACGGAGCAGATCTACCGTGCCTGCACCATCAATGCAGGGATGAAATACCATAAATAAGTGCAAAAACCGGTCTGTTCCCCAAAGCAGGCCGGTTTTCGGCTTTACAAGCGGCGCAAAACATGGTACAGTAAAGATACTGTGCTTTCCCTTTGAAAAGCACGCCCGGCAGTGGGGAAAGCTGCCGGAATGATACAACAACGACACGGCAAACCAGCCGCGGACGGAAAGGATGTACTACAATGGAACAGAGCGAAAAGACCCTTGATATGATCGTCAATCTCTGCAAGAACCGTGGTTATGTGTTCCCCGGTTCCGAGATCTACGGCGGTCTGGCCAACAGCTGGGATTACGGCCCGCTGGGCGTCGAGTTCAAGAACAACGTCAAAAAGGCATGGCTGAAGAAATTCGTGCAGGAGAGCCCCTACAATGTGGGTCTGGATGCAGCCATCATCATGAACCCTCAGACCTGGGTGACCACCGGCCATGTGTCCAGCTTCTCGGACCCCCTGCTGGACTGCCGCGCCTGCAAGGCGCGCCACCGCGCCGACAAGCTGATCGGCGAGGAGCACCCCGAGGTGAACGTGGATGCCATGAGCTTTGACGAGATGGATGCTTTCATCGCAGAGCATGAGGACATCGTCTGCCCCGTCTGCGGCAAGCACGATTTTACCCCCATCCGCAAGTTCAACCTGATGTTCAAGACTGCCATCGGCGTTACCGAGGACAGCTCTTCCACCTGCTATCTGCGTCCTGAGACCGCACAGGGCATCTTTGTCAACTTTGCCAACATCCAGCGCACCACCCGCCGCAAGCTGCCCTTCGGCGTGTGCCAGGTGGGCAAGGCCTTCCGCAACGAGATCACTCCGGGCAACTTCACCTTCCGCACCCGCGAGTTCGAGCAGATGGAGTGCGAGTTCTTCTGCAAGCCCGGCACCGATCTGGAATGGTTCGCTTACTGGAAGGACTATTGCGAGAACTGGCTGCTGAGCCTTGGCATCAAGAAGGAGCACCTGCGCCTGCGTGACCACGAGCCTGCAGAGCTGGCCTTCTACAGCCGCGCTACCACCGATATCGAGTACGCCTTCCCGTTCACCGACTGGGGTGAGCTGTGGGGCATCGCGGATCGTACCAACTACGACCTGACCCGCCATCAGGAGGCTTCCGGCAAGAGCCTGGAGTACTTCGACAGCGAGACCAACGAGCACTACATCCCCTACGTCATTGAGCCGTCTCTGGGCTGTGACCGTGTGGCTCTGGCCTTCCTGTGCGAAGCATACGACGAGGAGCACCTGACCGACAGCAAGGGCAAGGAGGATATCCGCACCGTGCTGCATCTGCATCCGGCTCTGGCTCCCTACAAGTGCGCCGTGTTGCCCTTGAGCAAGAAGCTGGGCGAGAAGGCCATGGAAATCCGCAACGAGCTGAGCAAGTACTTCATGGTGGATTACGACGATACCGGTTCCATCGGCAAGCGTTACCGCCGCGAGGACGAGATCGGCACCCCGTACTGCATCACTGTGGACTTTGATACCGTGGGTGACGAGGCCAAGGGCATTGCCGCCGACAACTGTGTCACCGTCCGTGACCGCGACACCATGGAGCAGGTGCGTATGCCCATCTCCGAGCTGAAAGCTTATATCGAGAGCAAGATCGAGTTCTGAGAAAATTTCGCTTTCAGTCGATAAAAAACAGCCCCGCCGTTGCAATTTCGGCGGGGCTGTGCTATAATACAAATAAAGAAAGTGCTGTCTGGCAAACGGTCAGTACCTTTCCGGCGCGATAATCAAAAGATGACCGCTCAGGTTTGGACGCTGAGGGCGGTCATTTTTTGTTGTTGAAGATCTTCCACGCGATATCGAAAATGCCAAAGCTCACGGTTGCAAGCAATGTGAGCAGAGCCAGAGTTTCTAAAAGCGTCATGAAGCATCACCCCCTTCGCTGCAAAGCGTCGGGGTACGACAAAAATGTTCGCCTTCCCGACGCAGGGCCGAAAAGGCATAGACCGCCTGCCGTATGTAGACAGCACTCTCAAGAGACAGTATAACAGACGTTTCCTGCTTTTTCAACAGCGGGAGGTGTCTGTTTTCTTTTTACTGGACAGAACGGCTTGTACCGGGTATACTGAAAAACAGAAAAACATGATTTTTACACCGCAGGAGGTTCTACCGTGGAAAATTTTGACGAACTGCTGAAAAAATATGCCGATTTCATCGTCCGGGTGGGGGTGAACCCGCAGCCGGGCCAGACCCTCATCATCAACTGCCCGCTGGAGGGCGCGCCGCTGGCGCGGCTGTGCGTGCGCAGTGCCTACGAAGCCGGTGCCCGGGATGTGCAAGTGAACTGGAGCGATGACGCTGTGGCCCGTGCCCGCATGGAGCTGGGCAGCGAGGAGGCCCTGACCGACCTCAAGCCATGGCAGCTGCGCCGCTATCTCGACTATGCTGAAAGCGAGGGCGGCGTGTGTGTACTGCATCTCATTGCGGACGACCCGGAGCTGTATGCGGGCATTGACGGCAATAAGATCAGCAGGGTGAATGCCGCCCGCCGCGCCTTTATGGAGGAGTGGCAGGAGTACACCATGAACGACCGGGTGCAGTGGTCCATTGCGGCCCTGCCCAGTGTGCCGTGGGCAAAGAAGGTCTTCCCGGAGCTGGACGCGGATGCCGCCATGGAAGCGCTGTGGAAGCTGATCTTTGACGTGTGCCGGGTCACCGGCGGCGACCCGGTGAACGAGTGGAAGGCCCATATGGAGCGGCTCAGCACTCTGCGGGATAAAATGAACGCGCTGGACTTGGAAAGCGTGCATTTTGAGAGCAGCAACGGCACGGACCTGACCGTGGGTCTTGCGGATCGGGCTGTGTGGGAAAGCGCCGCCAGCAAGAGCGAAAAGGGAGTGGTGTTCCTGCCCAACATCCCCACGGAGGAAGTGTTCACTGCGCCCCACAAGGACAGGGTAGAGGGCGTTGTCTACGGCACAAAGCCCTATGTGTTCAACGGCCAGCTCATCAAGAACTTCCGTGTCACCTTTGAGAAGGGCCGGGTTGTGGACTACCACGCCGAGCAGGGACAGGTGCTGCTGGGCCGTCTGCTGGACGGCGACGAAGGCTCCCGCAGCATTGGCGAAGTGGCACTGGTGCCGGCAAGCAGCCCCATCAACCGCAGCGGCAAGCTGTTCTACAGCACGTTGTTTGACGAAAATGCCGCCTGCCACATCGCGTTCGGCGCCAGCTACCCCGGCACCACGAAGGGCGGCACGGCGCTGACGAAGGAAGAGCTGCTGGCCCGCGGCATGAACCAGTCCCGCCTGCATGAGGATGTGATGATCGGTGCAGAGGACAGCCATATCACCGGCAAATGCCGCGATGGCCGCACCGTGGAGCTGTTCCGGGACGGCGTGTGGGTGCTGTAAAAGACCCTGCGGCGAAAAAAATCTGCGAAAATGCTTGCATAATCGCGGGATGTATGGTATATTCTAGTAGTACGATATAGTTTAACCTGAAACGTGGGCCGCAAGGTCCGCGTTTCTTGTTTGTTTGGAGGTTTTTTATGGCGAAGCAGTCTGGCGGCAACACCGCCCAGAGAGTCGAAGCGCTTGTCCGCCCCACCGTGGAGGGCATGGGCCTGCGCCTGTGGGATGTGGTTTTTGAAAAGGAAGGTCCAGACTGGTATCTTCGCGTGCTCATCGACAAGGACGGCACCATGGATACCGACACCTGCGCGGATGTTTCCCATGCGCTGGACCCCATCCTTGACGAGGCAGACCCCATCGACCAGAGCTATTATCTGGAAGTGGGCAGCCCCGGCCTTGGCCGTAAGCTGACCCGCCCGGAGCACTATGAAGCCCTCAAGGGCCAGAAGATCCGGGTAAAGCTCATCCGCCCGAATGCAGACGGCGTGCGTGAGTTTTCCGGTATCCTGACAGGCCGCGAGGGCAGCACCGTTACGGTGAACACCGATGCGGGCGCTGTCACCTTTGAGGTGAACGCCGCATCCAGCGTGAACCTGTGCGACGATGAAGACCTGTTTGACTAACATAGATAGAGAGTAAATTACAGGAGGAACCCGAAAAATGGCAGCAGCGAACAATGAATTTTTTGAAGCTCTCTCCATGCTGGAGCACGAGCGCGGCATCACCGCAGAATACCTGATCGAAAAGATCAAGGCTGCGATCATCATTGCCGTCAAGAAGAACTATGAGGTGGAAGAGGACCACGTGAAGGTGGATATCGACCCCGCCGCAGGCCGCTTTGACGTGGCCCTGATCCAGGACGTTGTGGCCGACGAGGACTGGTACGACGAGCACTCTGAGATCGGCATTACCGAGGCACAGAAGATCCGCAAGAGCTACGAAGTGGGCGACCGCATCGTGACCCCCCTCAAGACCAAGGACTTCGGCCGCATTGCAGCCCAGACCGCAAAGCACGTGATCCGTCAGGGCATCCGCGAGGCTGAGCGCAGCCAGCAGCTGAGCGAGATCCAGTCCCGTGCACACGACATCGTGCAGGCCACCGTTACCCGCGTGGACCCGGAAAAGGGCATCGTTGCTCTGGATCTGGGCAAGGGCGGCGAGGCTATCCTGCCCCACAACGAGCAGGTGCCCGGCGAGGTGTACACCGAGGGCCAGACCCTGCAGGTCTACGTTGTGGATGTCGTCAGCACTGAGCGCGGCCCCCGCGTTATGATCAGCCGCACCCACCCCGGCCTTGTCAAGCGCCTGTTTGAGCTGGAAGTGCCCGAAATTTTTGACGGCACTGTGGAGGTCAAGGCCATCAGCCGCGAGGCCGGTGCCCGCACCAAGATGGCTGTTTGGAGCAAGGACCCCAACGTGAACCCTGTTTCTGCCTGCATCGGCGAGCACGGTGCCCGTGTGGCTGCTGTTGTGGAAAAGCTGGGCGGCGAAAAGATCGACATTGTGAAGTGGAGCGAGGATATCTCCGAGTTCATCTCCGCAGCACTGAGCCCGGCCAAGGTGGTCAAGGTGGAACTGCTGCCCGGCGAGACCCGTTCCTGCCGTGTGACCGTGCCCGACCAGCAGCTGAGCCTTGCCATTGGCAACAAGGGCCAGAACGCACGCCTGTGCGCACGCCTGACCGGCTACAACATTGATATCCGCCCCGAGAGCGGCTATTATGGCGAGGAAGAGCCGAAGAAGGAAGCCGAGACCGACACCGAGTAATTCTGGCGCAGATGGCCAAAGGAGGGAAACCGGATGGCACAGAAAAAGATCCCTTCCCGCCAGTGCATCGGCTGCATGACCAGCCGCCCCAAAAAGGAGCTGGTGCGTGTGGTGCGTGCACCCAGCGGAGAGATCAGCATTGATCTGGTCGGCAAAAAGCCGGGCCGCGGCGCGTATCTCTGCCCGAACCCCGACTGCCTGACCAAGGCAAAAAAGAAAAAGGCGCTGGAGCGCTGCTTTGAGCAGCCGGTTCCCGCCGAAGTTTACGAGGCTCTGGCCGCACAGCTGGCCGAAGCCGCAAAGGAGGCAGCAGCAAATGGCAAAGAAGAATAACACCCCCGCAAAGCCCAAGCTGCCGCCGGAGGAAGCGCTGTATCAGGCGCTGAGCCTGTGCCGCAAGGCGGGCGCACTGACCATGGGCTTTGATGCCGTGGAAGATGCCTGCGTCAAGAGCAAGGCATGGCTGGTGATGGTGGCAAGCGATGCCAGCGCCAAGACCGTGCAGCGCCTCGACTATTCTGTGGGCGATCTGGTGGATGTGATCACCATGCCGCTTACGCAGGATAAACTGGCCGATATCAGCCGCAAGCCTGTGGCTGTTTACGCGGTGACTGACCGCAACCTCGCAAAGCTCTGCTTTGACCGCCTGTCGGACTGCGGAGCAATCAAAAATGAGGAGGATATGACCGAATGATCGTAAAATATAAAGTGAGTGATTTTGCAAAGGACCTGAACCTTTCTGCCAAGAAGGTCCTGGATGAGCTGAACGCCATGGGCAGCACCGGCAAGAAGAACAGCTCCAATCTGGAAGAGAACGAGCTGAACTACCTGCTGGAAAAGTTCAGCAAGGATAACAGCGTGGCAAATCTGGACGAATTCCTGAACAGCGCCAAGGCCGCAAAGGAAGAGCCGAAGCCCACTGAGAAGAAGGCCGAGAAAAAGCCCGAAGCTCCCAAGGCAGAAAAGAAGCCGGAGCAGCCTGCCGCCAAAAAGGCAGAGCCTGCCCAGCAGGATAAGAACGGCAATAAGCATAACGAAAAGAAGAACGAGCAGCACAAGAAGCGCGAGGAAAAGACCGTTTCTCTCAGCGAACTGGCTCGTGAGACCGGTGCCAAGGCATCTGCTGCTCCGGCACAGGCTGTGTCCGTGCGCCGCGAGGACAATCAGGTCACCGTGGATACCCGCACTGTGGATATGAACGTGGACCGCTTCGATGCCCGTTACGATGATCTGGCTTCCACCAAGAACACCGAGAACCGCCGCAAGCCCACCCCGCAGGGCAACAAGCAAAAGTTCACCCAGCGCGGTCAGCGCCAGCGCCAGCAGTTCCAGAAGGGCAAGCGCGAGACCGAGTTTGAGCGTCTGCAGCGCATCCAGCTGGAAAAGGCCCGCAGCGCACAGCTGAAGGTGATGATCCCCGACGAGATCACCGTGGGCGAGCTGGCTGCCCGCCTGAAGCAGCAGGCCGGCAAGGTCATTGCCAAGTTCATGCAGATGGGCGAGATGCACGCCATCAACGACGTGATCGATTTCGATACCGCTTCTCTGCTGGCAGAGGAGTTCCACGCAAAGGTCGAGCACGAGGTGCATGTGACCATCGAGGAGCGCCTGTTCACGCAGGAAGAGGATTCGCAGGAGGACCTGGTGGAGCGTCCCCCGGTGGTCTGCGTCATGGGCCACGTTGACCACGGCAAGACCAGTATTCTGGATGCCATCCGCAAGACCAACGTTACCGCAGGCGAGGCCGGCGGCATCACGCAGGCCATCGGTGCATATCAGGTCAAGGTCAACGACAGCCTCATCACCTTCCTGGATACCCCGGGCCACGAGGCGTTCACCTCCATGCGTGCCCGCGGTGCCAACATGACCGATATTGCAGTTCTGGTGGTTGCTGCCGACGACGGCATCATGCCCCAGACCATCGAGTCCATCAACCACGCCAAGGCTGCAAATGTCAAGATTATCGTGGCAATGAACAAGATGGATAAGCCCACCGCAAACCCCGAGCGCGTGATGGAAGGCCTGACCAAGTACGGCATCATCACCGAGGACTGGGGCGGCGATGTGGCCTGCATCCCGGTGTCTGCCCTGACCGGCATGGGCATCAACGACCTGCTGGAGCGCATTGCTCTGGAAGCTGAGGTCATGGAGCTGAAGGCCAACCCCAACCGCCGCGCCAAGGGTGCGGTCGTCGAGGCCCGTCTGGACAAGGGCCAGGGCCCCATTGCCACCATTCTGGTGCAGAACGGCACCCTGCACTCCGGCGATGTGATCATTGCCGGTACCGCTGTGGGCCGCGTGCGCACCATGCGCAGCGACAAGGGCCAGCTGCTGAGCGATGCCGGCCCCTCTACCCCTGTGGAGATTACCGGCCTGACCGCAGTGCCGGAAGCAGGCGACCTGTTCGAGGCTGTTGAGGATGAGCGTCTGGCCCGTGAGCTGGCCGAACAGCGCGTTGCTGCCGCCAAGGAAAAGCAGTTCTCCTCCTTCCAGAAGGTCACGCTGGATAACCTGTTCAGCCAGATGGCTCAGAACGACATGAAGGAACTGGCTATCGTGGTCAAGGCCGATGTGCAGGGCTCTGCCGAGGCTGTGAAGCAGAGTCTGGAGAAGATCTCCAACGAAGAGGTGCGCGTGCGCGTCATCCATGCCGGTGTCGGTGCCATCAGCAAGTCCGACGTGGATCTGGCCGATGCCTCCAA
Source organism: Faecalibacterium sp. OF03-6AC (assembly GCF_003478175.1). Classification (NCBI taxonomy): domain Bacteria; kingdom Bacillati; phylum Bacillota; class Clostridia; order Eubacteriales; family Oscillospiraceae; genus Faecalibacterium; species Faecalibacterium sp. OF03-6AC. The sequence goes on from NZ_QUEN01000013.1 coordinate 36,210, forward strand.
CGCCATCATCATCGGCTTCAACGTCCGCCCGGACAATGTGGCCAAGGAAGAAGCTGCTGCCACCAAGGTGGAAATGCGTATGTACCGCGTCATCTATGATGCCATCAACGATGTCACCGACGCTATGAAGGGCATGCTGGCTCCCAAGTTCCGCGAGGTGTCTCTGGGCGAGCTGCAGGTCCGTCAGGTGTACAAGATCTCCAATGTGGGCACCGTTGCAGGCTGCCGCGTGACCAGCGGCAAGATCACCCGCGACAGCAAGGTGCGCGTGGTGCGTGACGGCATCGTGATCACCGAGGACGAGATCGCATCCCTGAAGCGCTTCAAGGATGATGCCAAGGAAGTGGCCGAGGGCTACGAGTGCGGCGTTACTCTGGCAAAGTTTGCCGACGTTAAGGAAGGCGACGTGTACGAAGCCTTCAAGATGGAAGAGTACCGCGATTAAGATCTGAAATAACCCTCTCCGTCATTGCTGGCGCAATGCCACCTCCCCCGAGGTGGGAGGTTTGCAGAGAAACGGAACGTTTGCCGTATCCACGCAAAAAGCTCGCCCCTCGGGAGAGCTGCCGAGCGAAGCGAGGCTGAGAGGGTTTTCTTTTATAGGGAGAAATACTATGTCTCAGAAGAATATGGGCCGTCTGGCACAGGATATGAAGCGCGAGATCATTGCCATCATCGGAAGGCTGAAGGACCCGCGTCTGGAGGGCGGTCTTTTGACCGTCACCCGTCTGGATGTGACCCCTGATCTGGATGTGGCCAAGGTGTATGTGAGCGTGATGGGCCGCGAAGACGGCCCGAAGCCCGCCATCGAGGCACTGAACCGCGCGGCAGGCCATGTGCGCACTGAAGTGAGCAAGAAAATGCACATCCGCAAGGCTCCCCGCTTCATCTTCGTAGAGGATGACGGTGCCGCCTATGCAGCCCACATCAACGAGCTGCTCCGCACGCTGAACGTGAACGGCGACGCTGACACCGAAGCCAGCGCACCGGAGGAGACCGAAGAATAATTCCGCCTGCGGAAAGGATGGATCATGGAATGACAGAACAGTTGAATGTGCAGCAGATGGCCCAGCGCCTGATGACGGCGGACAACATTTTGATTCTGTGTCACAAAAACCCGGATGGCGATACCATTGGCTGCGGCAGCGCGCTGTATTGTGCATTGAAAGCACTGGATAAAAACGTGGCAGTGCTTTGCTCCGATGCCATTCCCAACCGGTATGCGTTTACCAACGCACATATGTTCAAAGGCGAGTTTGAGCCGCAGACTGTGGTAGCGGTGGATGTCGCCAGCGTGCAGCTGTTTGGAGAAAACAACGGTATGCCGCAGTTCTCGCGCCATGTGGACCTGTGCATCGACCACCACGCAGGCAACAGCGGCTATGCCGACTTCACCCTGCTCAATGGCAGCGCCGCAGCGGCGGCAGAGCTGCTGTACGAGGTGATCAACGCCATGGGCGTTGCCATTACGCCGCACATTGCAGACTGCCTTTACACCGGCCTTGCAACCGACACCGGCTGCTTCCGGTTCTCTTCCACCACGGCAAACACCCACATCGTGGCGGCAAAGCTCATTGAGGCGGGCTGTCATGTGGAAGAGCTGAACACCCTGCTGTTCGATACCAAGCCCCGTGAGCGCATGGAGGCCGAGCGCATTGCCCGCAACCATCTGGAATACTATCTGGACGGCCGGTGCGCGCTCATCTACCTCACCCGGGACGAGATCGAGCAGAGCGGTGTGGACCCGGCCGATCTGGAAGAACTGACCAGCCTGCCTGTGAGCATTGAGGGCGTAAAGGTGGGCCTGACCCTGCGGCAGCAGCCCGGCGGCAGCTACCGCATCAGCGTGCGCACCGCAAAGGGCGTGGACGCCTGCGCCATCGCTCGGCGTCTGGGCGGAGGCGGTCACAGCTGCGCTGCAGGCTGTGAGCTGCTGGGCAATCTGGAAAACGCAAAAAATGCAATTCTGGCAGAGGTGGAAGCCGAGCTGGACGCACCGCAGGAGGAAGCATAAATGCAGGGCATCCTGATCGTTGACAAGCCCATGGACTGGACCAGCTTTGATGTGGTGGCAAAGCTGCGCGGCGTGCTGGGCACCCGCAAGCTGGGCCACAGCGGCACGCTGGACCCCATGGCCACCGGCGTGCTGCCGGTGTTCTTCGGCGGTGCCAGCAAGGCAGTGGACCTGCAGCTGAACCACGATAAAAGCTACCGTGCGGTTTTAAAACTGGGCGCGCGCACCGACACCGGCGATGTGACCGGCACTGTGCTGGAAACGGCTCCGGTCACGGCGGGCGAAGGGGAACTGCTGGCCGTGCTGCCACAATTCGTCGGCCCGCAGATGCAGGTGCCGCCCATGTACTCGGCCATCAAGCTGAACGGTCAGCCGCTGTATAAGCTGGCCCGTGAGGGCGTGACCGTGGAGCGCAAGGCGCGCCCCATTGAAATTTACAGCATCACCTACGGCGGAAGCCCGGCAGAGAATGAGTATGTGCTGGATGTAACGTGCTCCAAGGGCACTTATATCCGCACATTGCTGGAAGACATTGCCGCCGCCATGGGCCAGAAGGGCACCATGAGCGCACTGCGCCGCACCTCGGCGGGCGTGTACACCGAAGCCGATGCCCACACGCTGGAGGAAATTCTTGCCGCAAAAGAGCAGGGCATGGACGCACTGGAAGCGCTGATGCTGCCGGTGGAAAGCGTGTTTGAAAGCCTGCCGCTGCTGGTGGTGGAGCCTTGGGTGGAACAGCATTTGTACAACGGCTGCCCCACCAGCCGGTATCCGGCAGCAGATGGCCGCTACCGGGTGCGCAATGCCGCCGGACAGTTTTTGGGCCTTGCCAATATTGTGCAGGGCGTGCTGCGGGTGGAAAAACTGTTCATAGAACGTAATTGAAAAAGGAAACAAAACCCATGCAGATCATTTCACAATTTGCACCGCTGCCGCTGGCGCAGCCGGAAAAAGGCACCGCAGTGGCAATGGGCTTTTTTGACGGCATCCACATCGGCCACCGTGCGGTGATCGAAAGCGCCGTGCAGTGGGCCAAAGAACACGATGCCGCCCCGGCGGTGTTTACCTTCAAGCTGCCGATGGTGAATAAGATGAAGGGCAAGCGCCTGCTTTCCACAGCGGATAAGCATGCTCTGATCGCAAGCCTTGGCGTGGAGTATTACCTCACGCCGGACTTTGAGGAGATCAAGGGCCTGACCCCGGAGCAGTTCGTGCTGGGCATCGTGCGGGACTGCAATGCCCGTGCGCTGGTCTGCGGCGAAAACTTTACCTTTGGCGCCAAAGCGGCCGGCAACCCGGAGCTGCTGCGCACCCTCTGCGCTCCGTTGGGCGTGGAGGTGATCGTGGTGCCCATGGCGCAGTTTGAGGAAAAGCCGGTGTCTTCCACCCGCATCCGCACCGCGCTGGAAGGCGGCGACATCCCGGCAGCAAACGCCATGCTGGGGATGCCCTACGCCATCCGGTTCGAGGTGCAGCACGGTGCAGGTCTGGGCCACACGCTGGGGGTGCCTACCATCAACCAGCTGTATCCCGAGGGCTTTCAGCTGCCCCGCAGCGGCATTTATATCACCCGCACCCGCATTGGCGGGGTGTGGTATCCTTCGGCCACCGGCCTTGGCAGCCGCCCTACCGTCAACGATGATGCCACCAAGGTGACCTGCGAGACCTTTATCCCGGGCTTTTCCGGCGACCTCTACGGCACCGACCCGGTGGTGGAGTTCCACGCCTACCTCAGCCCCAGCAAAAAGTTTGATACGCTGGACGAGCTGCGGGCCTGCATCAACAACGCTGCAAAGCGTGCACAGGAATATTTTGCATAAGAAAAAATCCCGTCTTCTGTTGCAGAAAGACGGGATTTTTTGCGCAAAAGCGCCTGTTTTATTCGTAGTCGATGGGTAAAGTGGGCAGACCGTTCAGTTCAAGGCCCGCTGTGTGGCCTGCAATGTACTGGTAATACCCCTGCGCCGCGATCATAGCGCCGTTGTCACCGCAGAATTTCAGCTCCGGCAGATAAACTTTTGCACCCAGCTTCTGGGCACCGTCGTTCACCAGCTGGCGCAGCCGTCCGTTGGCGGCAACTCCGCCTGCCAGACACACCTGCTTTGCGCTGGTGTCCGCTGCGGCCAGCAGCAGCTTTTCGGCCAGAATGCCCGCAATGCGGTCCTGAAAGCTGGCGGCAAGGTCGGGCACATTCACTTCTTCGCCCTTCATCTGGGCCTTGTTCACCTCATTGAGCACGGCGGTTTTCAGGCCGGAAAAGCTCACGTTGTACTTGCCGTCCACATGGGGCACCGGCAGGCGGTAGGCCTTGGGGTTGCCGGTCTTGGCGGCATTGGCCACGCTGGGGCCGCCGGGATAGGGCAGACCAAGCGTGCGGGCCACTTTGTCAAAGGCTTCACCGGCGGCATCGTCCACCGTGTGACCAAGGATGTGGTAATGGGTGTAGTCCTGCACCTCCACGATGTGGCTGTGCCCGCCGGAGGCCACAAGGCAGAGGAAGGGCGGCTTCAGCTCCGGGTGGGTGAGGTACAGCGCGGCAATGTGTCCGCGCAGGTGGTGCACCGGCACCAGCGGCTTATTGGCCGAGTAGGCCAGACCCTTGGCAAAATTCACGCCCACCAGCACTGCACCGATGAGGCCCGGCGCAAAGGTGACGGCCACGGCATCCACATCGTCGATGGTCTTGCCTGCATCCAGCAGGGCTTTTTTGACGGTAGCACTGATAAACTCGCAGTGGCGGCGGCTGGCGATCTCCGGCACAACGCCGCCGTAAAGAGCCTGTTCTTTGACGCTGGTGGAAATGACGTTGCTCAGCAGGTGCCGGCCATCCTCCACCAGAGCTGCGGCGGTCTCGTCGCAGGTGGATTCAATTCCCAAAATAATCATGTTTTAGTGGGCCTCCAGCCAGTTTTTGCCTGCGTGCACATCGGTGCTCAGGGGCACGGCGTACTGCACGCAGCCTTCCATTTCCTCCCGCAGGATCTGCGCAGCCTTTTCGGCTTCGGCCTGCGGGGCTTCCACGATCAATTCATCGTGGACGGTCAGGATCAGGCGGCTTTCCATCTTTTCGTTCCGCAGCCGCTTCCATACCCGCACCATGGCCAGCTTGATCACGTCGGCCGCAGTGCCCTGAATGGGGGTGTTGCGGGCCATGCGTTCGCCGCTGGAACGCACATTGAAGTTGCTGCTTGCCAGCTCCGGCAGAGCACGGCGGCGGCCGAACAGGGTGGATACATAGCCCACGGCCTTGGCGTCCGCGATGGTCTTATCCATGTAGCCGCTCACCTTGGGGAACGCGGCCAGATAGTTCTTGAGGAAGGCATCTGCCTCCTTCACACTCACGCCGATGTCCTTGGCAAGGCTGTAAGCGCCCTTGCCGTACATGATGCCAAAGTTGATGGCCTTGGCAGAAGAGCGCAGCCGGGAGGTGACTTCTTCCTGCGGGATGCCGTAAATTTTTGCGGCGGTGCTGCGGTGGATGTCCTCACCGTTCAAAAACGCCTGCTGCATGTGCTCATCGCCGGTAATGTGGGCAAGGATGCGCAGCTCGATCTGGCTGTAGTCGGCATCCACCAGCACACAGCCGGGCTTTGCAATAAAGTAGGCGCGCAGCTGGCTGCCCAGCTCGGTGCGGATGGGGATGTTCTGCAGGTTGGGGTTATCGGAGGAAAGCCGTCCGGTGCGGGCCTCGGTCTGGTTGAAGGTGGAGTGGATGCGGCCATCCTCGCCGATCACCTTCAAAAGGCCCTCCACGTAGGTAGAGTTCAGCTTCTGGTAGGCGCGGTACTGCAGAATGTCCTCCACCAGCGGGTAATCCCGCAGGCTTTCCAGTGTTTCGGCATCGGTGGACCAGCCGCGCTGGGTCTTTTTGCCGTGGGGCAGGCCCATAGTGTCAAACAGCATTTCGCCCAACTGCTTGGGGCTGTTGGGGTTGAAGCTGGCGCTGCCGGTCTCCATATGGATGCGGCCCAGCACCTGCTCCAGCTCGGTGCGCAGCTTCACACCGAACTGCTCGATGCCGTCCTTATCCACCAGCACACCGGTGCGGGTCATATCGGCCAGCACCTGTGCCAGCGGGAACTCGATCTCATTGTAAAGGCTGTCCTCACCGCAGGCGGTGATCTCGGCCTTCATCTTGCAGAACAGGTCGGCAAGGCGGCCTGCATCCGGGTAATCGGCACAGGTAAAGGCAGCAGCGGCGCGGTAGCTGGCGGTCAGCTCGCTGATCTGATACTTGGAAGCAGAAGCATCCAGCAGGTAGGCGGCAAGCTTGCCGTCCCACACGATGCTGCTGCCCCAGCCGCCTGCGGCCATGGCCTTGGCATAGAGGGGCGCTGCGTTGAACACTTCCAGCGTTACGTCTGCGTTGTCCAGCAGGCGCATAAGGTCGGCATCCTCCAGCGGGTAAACGGTGCAGTCCTGCACGGCGTACCAGCTCTCCGGCTGCAGCACCACGTTGCGGGTGCCCTGCTTGCCCATCACGGCCGGGCGCGATGCCACCAGATAGGTGCCGGAAGGAGCCAGCGGCAGAGCTTCCAGCTCTGCTTCAGCCAGCTCGATGCCGTCCTCTTCTTCCGGGGCGGCAGGTGCAATGCCGTCCAGCCCAAAGCGAGGGATCAGAGAGTGGATCTCCAATTCCTGCAAAAGGCGCACGGCCTCGGCTTTGTTGCCCTCGCCCACGGCATAGGTGCCCTCGGCCGTGTCGATGGGTGCATCGGTGCGGATGGTGCCAAGGGTGTGGCTCAGCTGGGCCATCTCGCGGCATTCCAGCAAATGTTCCCGCTGTTTGGGCTTGATGAGCTTATCGTCGATGTGCTCGTACACGCCTTCCAGCGTGCCAAAGTTCTGCACAAGGGTCAGGGCGGTCTTTTCACCAATGCCCTTCACGCCCGGAATATTATCCGAAACATCGCCCATCAGGCTCTTCACCTCAATGAGCTGTCTGGGCTGGATGCCGTATTTTTCCTGAATGGCATCCACGTCCATCGTCACCGTCTTGCTGCGTCCCATGACAGTGGCGGCAAGCAGCACAGTGGTGGTGTCACTGACCAGCTGCAGGCTGTCCCGGTCTCCCGTAGCAAGGAAGCAGTCGTCCTTCCGGGCGGCGCAGGCAGCGGCCAGTGTGCCAAGGATATCATCTGCTTCCCAGCCTTCGGCGGTGACGGTGCGGTAGCCGAGGTCTGCCAGAAGTTCCTTGAGCACCGGCATCTGCTGGGCCAGCTCTTCGGGCATGCCATGGCGGGTGGCCTTGTAGCCATCGTACATTTTGTGGCGGAAGGTGGGAGCCTTCAGGTCAAAGGCAACAGCCACCTCGTCGGGTTCGCACTCCTTAAGCAGGGAGAGCAGGATATTCAGAAAGCCATAGATGGCGTTGGTGTATCGTCCGTCCTTGGTGGTCAGCAGCTTGATGCCAAAAAAAGCACGGTTGGCAATGCTGTTGCCGTCAATGACCAGTAAACGCATAGTCGTGTTCCTCCATTGCATTATTACACATTCTGCATTATACCACAAAACCGTGCCCAGCGGGGGATTTTTGCGCAAAAAAGAGAGAAAGCCGCCAACATGGTTGACGGCCTTCCCTCTTACTCCTCGATGCGGATCGCGCTTACCGGGCAGGCGTTGGCTGCGTCCACAGCCTGCGGCACCTCCTCCGGTGGGATCGGCCCGGGCTGGGCCACGGCCAGCGTGCCTTCCATCTGGAACACGGCGGGGCAAAGCCCGGCGCACTGGGTGCAGCCAATGCACAGATCAGGGTCAACATATGCGTTCATAGAAAAACCTCCTTCTGATAATGCCCTGCGGGCAGTATGGCCCATCCGGCTGCGAATTATGCCTATGCAGAGGGCACAGGATGTGGTACAATAAAAATTCAGGAGGGTACAGACCATGAATATTCAGATCTTTGGCACAAGCAAGTGCTTTGATACCAAAAAGGCCCAGCGCTATTTCAAGGAGCGCGGCATCAAGTTCCAGATGATCGACCTCAAGGAAAAAGAGATGAGCCGCGGCGAGTTCGAGAACGTGGCCCGCGCTCTTGGCGGCTGGGAAAAGCTGGTGGACCCCAATGCGAAGGACAAGCAGACCCTTGCACTTCTGGACGCACTGGTGGACTGGCAGAAGGAGGACAAGCTGTTTGAGAACCAGCAGCTGTTTTTAACGCCCATTGTACGCAATGGCCGCAAGGCCACCGTGGGCTACCAGCCCGATGTGTGGAAGACATGGGAATAAGGAATGCGCTTTTCACAAAAAAACCACGGGCATAGTTTTGCACAATGGGCCGGTATGTGGTATACTGGACACTGTAGCATTTGAGAACCCTGGGAGATAAAACAACTATGAAACATTATATTACCCCTGAAGAACATGCCCGGATGCAGCGCCGCCGCGGGCGGCAGGCACTGGGCCTTCTGGTTGCCATTCTGGTGATCGTGGGCTTTGTTACCGTGCTGCGGGCCGGTGTGGGCGCGGTGGCGAACCTGTTCGATGATACCGCCCAAAAGCAGGAATATGAAGATAAGCTGGAAGGGCTTGTGCTGTTTGACCCCATGCCATTTGACGGCATTGAGAACATCGACGACCTGACTCTGCGCGAAGCTGCGGTGTGGGGCTGCATCTATAATATTCAGGAAACGCAGGGCGGCTTTGACAACTACAATACCGACCCCGACACCGAACAGCTGCTGCTGCCCTCGCTGGATGTGGATGCCTACCTTGCAAAGCTGCTTGGCCCCGGCTTCAAGCTGACCCACCGCAGCTTTGAGATGGAGGATATGACCATCGAGTTTGACGATGCCACCCAGTGCTATAAGATTCCGGTCACCGGCACGGTGGGCTACTACCGCGCAGTCGTGACCAAGCTGTTCAAGCGCAGCGGCAAGCTGCATGTGACCGTGGGCTATATCCCCACCGCCAGCACGGACGACAGTATCATCAATGTTTCTTCGGATACGCCCACCAAGTACATGGATTATCTGTTCGAGCGCCAGAGCGGCAGCTGGTATCTCACCGGCCTGACCGAGAGCGAGACCAAGGCCGAGAGCACGGAAAGCACACCGGCCGCGAATGTGCCGGAACCCATGGCAGAAAGCGATGTGCAGGATGCCATTCTTGCAGCAGCCGGTTCGGATTCTGCTTCGGCTGAGGCAGACAGCACCGCTGCAGACGAGGGCGTGGATACACAGGCGGAGGAACAGCCCGCCGACAGCACCGAGGCACAGGCGGACGAAAGCACAGCCAGCCCGGCGGCATAATACAAAACAAAAATACCGGATACAAGGCAGATGCTTCGTATCCGGTATTTTTTATTTGAGGTCAAATTTTACGATCACCAGCCGGTACCACAGGTACGGCACCATGTTCCAGATCATCCACAGCTCCATCAGGATGTAGTTGGGCAGATCCTTCAGGCGGAAAGGCCGCTTGCCCAGCCTGCCGCTTTTCAGCAGGGCAAAGGCTTCGTGCATCCCCTTGTCCCACGCCTCGCCAAAGCCCTGTTTGTGGAACTTGTAGCACTTGAGCAGGTAGCCCACGGCCAGCGGGATGAAGTTTAAAATCAGCATCAGCAGCGGTTCGTTTTTGAGCGGCAGCAGGATGCTGTTGCGGCCGCTTTGCTGGCTTTTGAAGGCGTTGTACTTCACCGCGCCGGTGCTGGCACCGCAGATGTGGTAGCACTTGGCGGTGGGGCAGAGCAGGTTTTTATAGCCTGCATTGTTGGCACGCCAGCTCAGATCCACATCCTCAAAGTAGGCAAAGAAGTTCTCGTCAAAATTGCCGATCTCGTCCAGAATGCTCTTGCGGTAGAGCGCCGCACCGCCGCAGGCCGAGAAGATGCGCTTTTGCCGGGTGTAGCGGCTTGCGCGGCGGCCATCACCGGTCTTGCAGGCAAAGCCCATCCATGTGACATAATCGCCCGCGTCGTCGGCCAGCTCCCGGTCAAAGTGTCGGATCATCAGGCTCTGCACTGCAAAGATTTTCGGGTCGGTCTCAGCGGTGCGGATCAGCTCTTCCAGCCACTGGGGTTCGGCAAAGGCATCGTTGTTGAACAGCACCACATATTCACTGTCCGCCAGCGCAATGCCCTGATTCACTGCATGGGAAAATCCGGTATTGGTGCCGTTTTCGATGAGGGTGAAATTTTCGCGGCTGCAATAGCTGCGGGCCTGCTCAAGGCTTTCGTCGGTGGAGCCGTTGTCCACCACAATGAGCCGGAAGTTCTGTTCGGTCTGGGCATAGACCGACTCGATGGAATCCTTGAGCCAGCCCTTGCCGTTGATGTTCGGGATCACGATGGTCGCTTTATACATAAAGACACTCCTAAGTCTGTGCACAATTACAATGCCAGTATAGCATATCTGCGCACAAAAAGAAACCGCATCCCGGCAGGATGCGGCTTCGGCAGGGCAAAAATTATGCGGCAAGGGCTTTTTCAATGTTGGCAAGAATGGTGTCGTGATCCTCGGCACACACCAGGATCACCTCGCCGGTGGGGGCTACGGTGACGGTGGCCGCCTTGGCGACCTGATACTGGTCCTCAAGGTAGTGCTCCATGGACTGCTGCTCACTCTGCACATAGGCTTCCAGTGCGGCTTTCACGGCATCGGTCTTGCCCTCGGCGGGCTTCACGATGGCAACGGCGTAGCTGCGCACCATCATGGAGGAAACAGAGGCGGCAAAGCTCTCGTAGCTGCCGTCCTCAAGGCCCAGCAGGGGGAACACGATGTCTTTCAGCTCGTCATTCAGCTGGTCGGCCTCATACTCGGCGCTGTAGCCGTCGATGGCGGTGAATTTGCCGTCCTCACCTTTGGTAAAGATCATATCGTATTCGTTGTCCTCGTCGGTGCGGGCATCGTGGATGATCTGGGAGTAGTCCTTCGGGGTGGCAGAGTCGGCCTTGCTGCCGGCAGAGCAGCCCACCAGAGCAAGCAGGCACAGACCGGCAAGCAGGGAAGCAATGATACGTTTCATAAGTGAAATCCTTTCGTGTGTGAAAATCTTCGTGTGAAAGCGGGCGCAGCGGTTTTGAAGCTATTGTGTGCTGTTTTGCGCCTGCTATCCATAATACGAAAGAACAGCCCGGCAGAATTGCACCGCAAACGTAACCATTTTATGAACAGCGTTACAGCATAAGGGCATCCAGCTCGCCGTGGTTCACCGGCGTGGAAAGGATGATCTGGGTGCTGGTGGTACCCAGCTTCTGGAACTGCAGGATCAGGTGTTCCAGCTGGGGCATGCTGCCGCAGCTCACCTTGACAAGGAAGGTGTATGCACCCGTGACGTGGTAGCACTGCAGCACTTCCTTGCTGCTTTGCAGCAGCTCCAGAAAGGCATCCTGCTTGGAAGGTGCTACCGAAAGGCTGATGAGGGCATCCACATACATCCGGTCAGCGGGGCGGTTCAGGGTGACGGTGTAGCCGCTGATGATGCCATCCGTTTCCAGCTTGTGAATGCGGCTGGAAACAGCAGGACTGGTCAGCGATACCTGCTCGGCGATCTCCTTGACCGGCATCCGGGCGTTCTTGGCCAGCAGGGAGAGAATCTTACGATCCAGATCATCCATGGGGAATACTCCTTTTTGAAAATATGTTGGATTGTATAAAATTTTTTGAAAGTAAAGTTTTATTGTTGGTGCAAACATACAAAAGTCAAAAAATTTTGCTTTTGCTTTGCTTTGCGTTAATTATATAAAGTTTTATCGAAAAAGTAAAGACTTAATTTAAAGCAAAACCGGAAAATTTTGTTTGACAAGAAAATAAAAAGGGGTATAATACATCATGCAAGGCAGCGCAGAACAGAAAGCGCCTGCCGCTTTGAATTTGAGATTCACCACTTTATATACTTTCCCACCCCTCTATACACAAAAGCCCGCTGCCAGGCGGGTTTTTGTGTTTGTTGGGGATTTTTTCTTTTTGAAAAAAGCAGTGGCAGACAATGTACTCGACCCATAGAGCAGCTGCTTTCGGCTGCGACCCCGCCCGTGAAAATGCAAGCCCGGAAAGTCCGCAGACTTTCCGGGCTTGTTCTATCTCAAAATATTATTCCGCTGATGATAGCCGGAGCATAGCGAAGGCGATTTAGATCGTGTACACCTATCAGACCAGATACCCTTCAAAGCAGTGCAGGTCTTCCGTCTTGACGATGCCCTCCAAATACAGCCCGTCCTCCCGGTATTCCTCCACCTGCACGCTGCCGCGCTCCCGCATGGGGGCGGCAAGGCCCAGTTTATCGTAGGGCAGCAGCACCTTTAAGGTGTGCACCCGGTCGCTGAGCATCTCGTCCAGCTTTGCCAGCAGGGTGTCCAGACCGTAGCCGGTCTTGGCACTGGTGAGCAGGATGTCCGGGTCAAAGCTCATGGCACCCGGCTTATCGCACTTGTTGTAGACGGTCAGGCGGGGGATGTCCGCACAGTCCAGCCCGTCCAGAACCTCGTCCGTGACGGCCAGCTGCTCTTCCCGCTGCTCATCGCCTGCGTCTGCCACACGGATGATCACGTCCGACCATGCCGCTTCTTCCAGCGTGGACTTGAAGGCTTCCACCAGATTGTGGGGCAGGCGGGACACAAAGCCCACCGTGTCCACCAGCAGCACCGCCATGCCGCTGGGCAGTATCAGCTTGCGGCTGGTGGGGTCCAGTGTGGCGAACAGCATGTCCGCTTCCGCTACGCTGGGGCCGCACAGAGCATTCATCAGGCTGGATTTGCCCACGTTGGTATAGCCTACAAGGCTGACCACCGGCATCCCGGTCTTGGCACGGGCCTTGCGGCTCTCGCCCCGGCGCTTTTCCATTTCGGCCAGCTTTTCGGCCAGCGCATCGATGCGGGCATGCACATGGCGGCGGTCCAGTTCCAGCTTGGTCTCACCGGCACCGCGGCGGGCACCACCACCGCCGCCGCCACCGCCGCCCTGACGGCTGAGCGCTTCGCCCATGCCCTGCAGACGGGGCAGGCGGTAGCGCAGCAGGGCCAGCTCGGTCTGCAGTTTGCCTTCGTTGGTGACGGCGCGGCTGCGGAAAATTTCAAGGATCAGCATGGTGCGGTCGATCACTTCCAGTCCGCCCAGCGCATTGGAGATGTTGCGGATCTGGCTGCCGGTCAGTTCACCATCAAATACGGCGCATTCCGCGCCCAGCGTTTCGGCGGCAAGGCTGGCTTCCTCCAGCTTGCCGCTGCCCAGCACGATGCCGGTCTCCGGGGTCTGGCGCTTCTGGGTCACCTGCGCCACGGCTTCCATGTGATTCGCCTCACACAGGGCGGAAAGCTCTGCAAGGCTGCGCTCGCAGTCCCACAGGCCCTGATCCAGCGCCAGCAGAATGACCTTCGTCGGGGGTGTTTCTACCAAAATATCGTAAAGTTCGCTCAAGGTAAGTCCTTTCTGTTATATCGTTCTCTTGTCAGCAGATAGCTTCTGCACTCCACCGGTGTGCCGTCAAATTTATGATCAATGGCATCGTGGTGGTAGAGAAAGCCTGCTTTTTCCATCACCCGGCCGCTGGCAGGGTTCTCTTTTGCGTGGCAGCAGGTGAGCCAGCCGCCATCTGTATTCTCAAACCAGTAGTTTACTGCTGCTTTTAAAGCTTCGGTTGCAAAACCATGGTTCCACCAGTGCTTCCCGATGCAGTAGCCTGCTTCCCAGATGCCGTCTGTGCAGTCCTGCTGCGGCCAGAGCGCTTTCTGTGCCGGGTCACCGAGCAGAGCATTGAAGATGCTGATGCTGCCAAACACCTGCCCGGAAGCCTTTTCCACAATGGCCCACTGGTAGTAGTCCGGGTTCGGGTAAAGGGTGGCCCATGCCGCCAGCAGACCTACGGTCTCCAGCGCATTTTTGTGCGGCTCCCACCGCAGAAAGCGGGTCACTTCCGGGTCGGATGCCCAGTTCGTATACATCTGCTCGGCATCCTCGGGCAGAAGCTGGCGCAGGAAAAGCCGGTCGGTCTCAAGCGTTTGCGTCCCGGCATGGCGCATGGCACACACCTCCCCACTTTATAAAGTATGCATAGGATAGCACAAATTTTGCGTTCCTGCAAGCGCCACCGTGAAAAAACGCTTGACCGGACGGCATTTGTGCATTAAACTGAAAGCCAAGCGTTTTTGTAGGAAAAAGGAGAACTCCCTCATGAAGGATGTGCGTGAAATTTTAAAAAAGCGCCCGCTGCTGTTCGATGGCGGCATGGGTACATATTATAAGGCAAAGCCCGGGCAGGAATGTGAGCAGGCAAACCTGCTGGACCCGGACGGCGTTTTGACCGTGCACCGCGCGTATCTGGAAGCGGGTGCCGATGCGATCAAGACCAACACCTTCGGCCTGCCGCGCATGGCAGCAGCGCAGAACCCCATGTGGGAGGCCATGGCGGACGAAGGCTGGAAGCTGGCTGCACAGGCCGCTGTAAAGACCAGCGCTGCCGTGTTTGCCGATCTTGGCCCGGCCCCGGACACCGAGGCACTCCCGGCGGCACAGATCTATACGGCCCTTGCCGAGCGGTTTGCCGCATTGGGTGCAAAGAACTTTTTGTTTGAGACGCTGAGCAGCGATGCCGGTGTGGCCGAAGCGGCAAAAAAAATCAAGGAGACCGTGCCGGATGCCTTTGTGCTGGTGTCCTTTGCAGTGCTGCCGGACGGCTACACCCGCGAGGGCCGTCACTGCGCAGAGCTTGTGCGCAGCATGACTGCCTGCGGTGCAGTGGATGCTGTGGGCCTGAACTGCGTTTCTGCTCCCGGTGCCATGCGCACACTGGTGCAGCAGCTGGGCAGAACAGAGCTGCCTCTGTCTGTCATGCCCAACGCAGGCTACCCGGTGGTCACCCGCACCCGGGTGCAGTATCAGGGCAGGCCGGAGTACTTTGCCCGGGAGCTGGTCGGCCTTGCCGCCGAGGGTGTGCGCATTCTGGGCGGCTGCTGCGGCACTACGCCTGCCCACATTGCGGCCCTGCGTGCGGCACTGGATGCCTTGCCGGAAACACTGCCTGCAGCCCCGGCAGCAGCAGTCTCCACTGCCGCAAAGCCGGAAGTGGAAACGGACGATGCCTTCCTGCGCAAGCTGAACGCGGGC
This sequence comes from Faecalibacterium sp. OF03-6AC, assembly GCF_003478175.1. NCBI lineage: Bacteria > Bacillati > Bacillota > Clostridia > Eubacteriales > Oscillospiraceae > Faecalibacterium > Faecalibacterium sp. OF03-6AC. The sequence goes on from NZ_QUEN01000013.1 coordinate 51,264, forward strand.
AAAAAGGTGATCGCCATTGAGCTGGACAGCCCCAAGGATGCCGACCTGACCGGCTATCTGGACGGTGCACGCCGCCTGCAGGCTGCTGGTGCAGACCTTTTGACCATTGCGGACTGTCCTATTGCCCGGGCAAGGATGGATTCCTCGCTGGTGGCCTGCCGGGTGCACCGGGAGCTGGGGCTGAACGTGCTGCCCCACATGACCTGCCGTGACCGCAACCTGAACGCCACCAAGGCCCTGCTGCTGGGCCTGTACGCCGAGGGCGTGCGGGAGGTGCTGGCCATCACCGGCGACCCCATCCCCACCGCAGAGCGGGACGAGGTGAAGAACGTGTACCAGTTCAACTCCCGCAAGCTGGCGCAGTACATCGTCTCGCTGGCAGGGGAGGGCCGGGAGATGCCCTCGCCCCTCACCGTGTTCGGTGCGCTGAACCTGAACGCCCGCAACTTTGATGTGGAGCTGCGCCGCGCACAGGAAAAGCTGCAAAATGGCATGAGCGGCTTCCTTACCCAGCCGGTGCTCTCCGCACAGGCGGTGGTGAACCTGAAAAAGACCCGCGAAACACTGGGCGAAAAGGCGAAAATTCTGGCCGGCATTATGCCGGTGGTGAGCCAGCGCAACGCCATCTTTATGGAGAACGAGGTCAACGGCATCCATGTGGACGCTGAGATCATCGAGCGTTTTGCCGGGCTGGACCGTGCGCAGGGCGAAGAGCTGGGGCTGGAAGTCTCGGTGAAGGCCGCGCAGGCTGCAGCGCCCTATGCAGACGGTTTTTACCTGATGACCCCCTTCAACCGCATCGCCCTGATGGAGCGGCTCATTGCAAGGCTGAAGGATGAAGGAATCGCGGATTGAAAATAGCCGATGCGTTTGCTCTGGCCATTGATAGCGGAAAAAATATTTTTTATATTTGCGTTTGTCGTGGCCTGCGGGCCACTCCAAACGCGCTTTCACGAATAAGGCCCAAACCGTAAGATGCATCGGGATAAATTCTTTTGAAGAAAAAGTAATTGACAAATCGCACAAAAAACGCTATATTCTTTTTATAAATGCGTTGAAGAAGAGTGTGTATCGCTTTTGCCATCCAGAGAGCCGGGGGCTGCTGAAAACCCGGTATGGCCCGGCGGTGTGCTGTCACTTTGGAGCAGGAGCGGTGAGCTGAAGAGCAAGCCGCTCTCGGAGCTGTCCCACGTTACCGGGGCATCAAGGGGCGCAGGATGCTCTGCGCAATTTGGGTGGTACCGCGGTTATTACAGCCGTCCCATGGAACGTTCCGTGGGACGGCTTTTTTCGTCCCACTTCATCATTTTTTTACTGGGAGGACCCTATGAAAGAACTTGCAAAACAGTACGATCCCAGCCAGGTGGAAGACCGCATCTACCAGTTCTGGCTGGACGGCGGCTACTTCCACACGAAGGCCGACCCCGACAAGAAACCCTACACCATCGTCATGCCGCCCCCGAACGTCACCGGTCAGCTGCACATGGGCCATGCGGTGGATAACACCATGCAGGACATCCTCATCCGCACCAAGCGGATGCAGGGCTATGCCGCCCTGTGGGTGCCCGGTACCGACCATGCATCCATCGCTACCGAAGCCAAGGTGGTGGAGGCCATGCGTGCCGAGGGCCTGACCAAGGAGATGGTGGGCCGCGATGGTTTTCTGGATCGTGCATGGGCATGGAAGACCAAGTACGGCAACCGCATCGTCAGCCAGCTGAAGAAGCTGGGCAGCAGCTGCGACTGGGATCGTGAGCGCTTTACTATGGACGAGGGCTGCTCCGAGGCTGTCAAGGAAGTGTTCGTGCGCCTGTACGACAAGGGCCTGATCTACCGCGGCAACCGCATGGTCAACTGGTGCCCCCACTGCAACACCTCCATTTCGGATGCCGAGGTGGAGTACGAGGAGAAGGACGGCAGCTTCTGGCACCTGCTGTACCCGGTCAAGGAGACCGGCGAGATGCTGGAGCTGGCTACCACCCGTCCCGAGACCATGCTGGGCGATACCGCTGTTGCCATCAACGGCGATGACCCCCGCTATGCCCATCTGCACGGCTGCCATGTGGTGCTGCCCCTGCTGAACAAGGAGATCCCCATCGTCTGCGATGAGCACGCCGACATGACCAAGGGCACCGGTGTGGTCAAGATCACCCCCGCCCACGACCCTAACGACTTTGAAGTGGGTCTGCGCCACGACCTGCCCATCGTGCGTGTGTTCACCTACGACGGCCACATGACCGGTGCTGCCGACAAGGCTGCTGCCGATGCCCTGTTCGCCGCCGGCAAGAACGCCATCAATGAGCCGGAGGTGCTGGACTGCGGCAAGTACGCCGGCATGACCACCCTCGAGGCCCGCAAGGCCATTCTGGCCGATCTGGAAGCAGGCGGCTTCCTGAAGGAAATCGAGCCCCTCAAGCACGAGGTGGGCACCTGCTACCGCTGCCACTCCACCATCGAGCCCATGGTGTCCAAGCAGTGGTTCGTCAAGATGGAGCCGCTGGCAAAGCCCGCCATCGAGAGCGTGGAGAAGGGCGAGATCAAGTTCGTGCCCGAGCGCTTCACCAAGAACTATATGAACTGGATGAAGAACACCCGCGACTGGTGCATCAGCCGTCAGCTGTGGTGGGGCCATCAGATCCCGGCATGGTACTGCGACGACTGCGGCGAGACCGTGGTGGCAAAGTCTGCTCCCTGTGCCTGCCCCAAGTGCGGCAGCGCAAAGCTCACGCAGGACCCCGATACGCTGGATACCTGGTTCTCCTCCGCTCTGTGGCCCTTCAGCACGCTGGGCTGGCCCAATGAAGAGAGCGAAGACCTCAAGTATTTCTACCCCACCAACACCCTTGTTACCGGCTACGATATCATCGGCTTCTGGGTCAGCCGCATGATCTTCTCCGGTCTGGCCTACACCGGCAAGGCACCCTTCAGCACTGTCTGCATCCACGGTATCGTGCGCGACAGTCAGGGCCGCAAGATGTCCAAGAGTCTGGGCAACGGCATCGACCCGCTGGAAGTCATTGCCCAGTACGGTGCAGATGCTCTGCGCTTTATGCTGGTGGATGGCTCCACCCCGGGCAACGACATGCGTTATATCGAAAAGAAGGTGGAGGCTGCCCGCAACTTTGCCAATAAGCTGTGGAATGCTACCCGCTTTGTGCTGATGAACCTGCCCGAGGACTTTATCCCGGGCCTGCCCAGTGAGGACAAGCTGGACATGAGCGACAAGTGGGTGCTCACCAAGCTGAATCAGGTGGCCGGTGCCATGACCGACAACCTCGACCACTACGAGATGGGTCTGGCCGCTGCCAAGATCAACAGCTTTATCTGGGATGTCTACTGTGACTGGTTCATCGAGATCGCAAAGCCCCGCCTGAACTCCGGCGATGCCGAGCAGGCCGACACCGCCCGCCGCGTGCTGGTGTATGTGCTGGATAAGGCCCTCAAGCTGCTGCATCCCTTCATGCCCTTCATCACCGAGGAGCTGTATCAGGCTCTGCCTGGCTCTGCCGAGACCATCATGACCCAGAGCTGGCCCACCTTTGACGAAGCTCACAACTGGGCCGACGAAGAGGAAGCTTTTGAAAAGGTCATGGACTACATCAAGGCTGTGCGTACCATGCGCACCGAGATGAATGTCCACCCCGCCAAAAAGACCAGCATGATCATCGAGACTGCCGATGCAGCACCCTTCCAGAAGGCACAGGTCTATCTGGCAAAGTTCGCCTTTGCCACCGACGTGACCTTTACCGAGAAGTATGAGGGCAGCACCGACGGCATGGTGCAGGTGTCTACCCACGCCGCCCGCGGCTTCATCCCCATGATGGAGCTGATCGACCGCGACAAGGAACTGGCCCGCCTGAACAAGGAAAAGGCCAAGGCCGAAAAGGAAATGGCCATGTTCGCGAACCAGCTGAACAACCCCAAGTTCGTGGAGCGCGCCCCGGCGGCACTGGTGGAGGATATCCGCAATAAGTACGCCAAGAGCCAGGATAAGCTGGCCAACATCGAGCAGAGCATCAAGGCTCTGGGCTGATTTGAGCGGGGAATATAACAGCAGCGCACAGCGCACTTCGCCGTGGGTGACCGCAGGGCGGGTGATCTTTACCCTTGCTCTCATCGGCTGCATCGCGTTCATCTTTTCCAATTCCATGAAGATCGCCTCGGTGTCTACTGTGTCCAGCAGCCGGGTGCTCACTCTGCTGCAGGCGGCTCTGCGCCGTCTGGGCCATCCGGCCCTTGCCCAGCGCCTGACCGACCACATCGTGCGCAAGCTGGCACACTTCTGCGAGTATATGCTGGAGGGCTTTCTGCTCATGCTGTGTATGCGGGTGTATACCCGGCAGTATATCTGGCACATCAGCGTGCCAATGCTGGGCGGCGTGCTCACTGCGCTGACCGATGAGACCATCCAGATCTTTTCGCCCGGACGCAGCAGTCAGGTCACCGATGTGTGGCTGGATTCAGCCGGTGTCTTGGCGGGCATCCTTACGGCGCTGGTGCTCATGGCGCTGTGCAGATTGTTGTTCAATCATCGTAATAAGGAGTAACCAATGACCATCGAACAGGCAAATCAGTATTTTGCCGCCCTGCCGGACGGTTTTGCCTCCACCGAACAGCTGCGCGCCGCGTTCACCGCGCCGGTGCAGAAGGTGCAGTTCGTGGGCGTGGCAGGCACGGCAGGCAAGACCGTGACGGCCCGCCTGCTGGCGGCCATCCTGCACGCACAGGGGATCCATGCCGGCCTGTACCATGCCGGGTGCCGCCCGCTGTCGGAGCGCATCTGCATCGATGATGCCCCGGTGGACGAGGGCCTGCTGGCGCTGACTGCGGATGCCCTTTCCGCAGCCGAAGCCCTGCCGCAGGATGCAGCGGAGCTGGCCGCTGCGGCCAACTGCTTTGGCGCAGCGGGCTGCACGCTGGCCGTGGTGGAACTGCCGGATGCGGGCCTTGCGGAAGCGCTGCCCGGCATGCCGGTGTGCGCCGTCACCTCGGTCGGCCCGGACGGTGTAAGCCGCTCGGTGGAGCGCCTTGCGGCTCTGGCAGCAGGTGTCATGCGCAAGGAAAGCATCTGCGTCACTGCGCCGGAGCAGCCCAAGTCTGTGCTCAGCGAGCTGATCGTGGCCGCAGGCAAGTGCGGCTGTGAGCTGGTGGTGCCGGACCCGGAGGATATCACCTTTCTGGAGGCAGAAAAGTTTGCCAGCAAGGTGGACTACGGCGGATATACCGTGCCGCTGGCTTTTCTGGGCCGTCATGCGGCGGGCAGCGCTGCCATGGCTGTGGAGCTTTCGCTGGCGCTGTGCCGCAAGGGCTTTGATATTACCGACGATGCCATTCTGGAAGGTCTGGCTGCGGTGGAGAACCGCAGCAGCATCCGGGTCATCTCGCAGCGCCCACTCATCATTCTGGATGCCTGCCGCACCCCGCAGCAGGCAGCAGCCTTGCTGCGTGTGCTTAACATGGCCAAGGTGCGCCATATGAGCGCCATCATCGGTCTGGCAGAGGAGGAGGGAGCCGAAGCGTTCTTCTCCGCACTGGAGACCGGCCTGACCCCTGAAGAGCAGAAAAAGGATAAGTCCACCATGCCCGGCATGAGTGAGAACCCCTTTGATAAGGTGTATCTTGTCACCCCGGCAGGCGGCGATGACGAGATGACGGCCCGTTTGACCGAAAAGGCAAAATATCATTTTGATGCCGAGATGTGCACCTGCATTGCCGAAGCAGTGGAGCTGGCTCATGCCAACACCCGCCGCGGTCTGCTGGTCTGCGGCGGTGAAGCTGCCGCGCTGGAAGCGGCCGAACTGCTGGTGAACAGCTGAGCCGACACGCTTCCCTAAAAAATAAACGAAAGATCCCGTACACTGAAACCATGTGTACGGGATCTTTTTATTTTTGGCAAAGGAGATGGACAAACCATGGCAACGGTGAGCTTCAGCCCGGCGGGCAATGTGCTTTATGCCTACCTTGCGGGCGAGATCGATCACGATGCGGCGCAAAGCCTGCGCATCCAGCTGGATGATGCACTGGTCAGCCGTGCCCCGCAGACCATGATCCTGGATTTTGGCGGGGTCGGATTTATGGATTCATCCGGTGTAGGGCTGATCCTGGGGCGGCAGCGCATTGCCCGCACACTGGGCACGGCACTGCGGGTGCAGCACACACCGTCCCAGCTGGCAAAGGTGCTGCAGCTGGCGCGCATCCCCTGCACGGATGCAGGACAGAAGGAGGAATAAACCATGAAAGCGGAAAACACAACAAAGATCCAGTTCGATTCCCTCAGTGTGAACGAAAGCTATGCCCGGGGCGCAGCGGCGGCCTTTCTTGCCCGGTACGACCCCACCGTGCCGCAGCTGGCCGATATCAAAACGGCAGTGTCTGAGGCGGTGACCAACTGCATCGTCCATGCCTACCCGGACCACATCGGGCCGGTGACCATGAGCATTGCAGTCTATCCCGGGCGGGAGGTGCACATCACGGTGGCAGATAAGGGCATCGGCATCCCGGATATCCCGCAGGCCATGGAACCGCTGTTCACCACCGGAAACCCGGAGGAACGCTCCGGGCTGGGCTTTGCGGTGATGCAGAGCTTTATGGATAAGGTCAAGGTCATCTCAAAGCCCGGCAAGGGTACAAAGGTGCTGCTCATCAAGCGTCTGGCCCAGAGAGAATGATACATAACAGGAAAGGCAGGCAGGAGCATGGTATCGGATAAGACCCGGCGGGACGCATTCATTGAGCAGAATCTGGGGCTGGTGCACGCCTGCGCCGGGCGCTTCCGCGGGCGGGGCATAGAGTACGATGACCTGTACAGTGCCGGATGCATGGGACTTGTAAAAGCCTGCGATAATTTTGATGAGAGCCGCGGCGTATGCTTTTCTACCTATGCAGTGCCGGTAATTTTAGGCGAGATCAAAAAGCTGTTCCGGGACAGCGGCACAGTCAAGGTGAGCCGCTCCTTAAAAGAATTGGGGATGCGCGTACAGGCGGCACGGGAGCATCACATGAAAGTGTGCGGTACGGAGCCGACTCTTTCTCAGCTGGCGGAAGAATTGAATGAACCTGCAGAGAACATCACACTTGCCATTCAGGCGGCACAGCCCGCCATGAGCCTGACCCCGGAAAATGAAGAAGAGGACCGGCAGATGGATATTCCAGTAGAATCCCCGGAAGAAGCATTGGCAGAACGTATCAGTCTGGAAGAAGTGCTTCACGCTTTGCCGGAACAGGACAGGCAATTGATCCGCCTGCGGTTTTATGGCAACAAGACCCAGAGTGAAACTGCAAAGGTGCTGCATACCACACAGGTGCAGATCTCCCGGCGGGAACGCAAGATACTGGTGCAGCTGCGCCGCCGACTTTTAGAAGATTAGATGTCATACTTTCCAGATTAAAAGGAAAAAACTGGGCAAAAAGCCAAAAGCCAGATTTTTGCGAAAAATATGAAGAAAATGCTTGCTTTTTGCAAAAGGCTGTGCTAAAATACATTACTGTCAGGCGGACATCCGACAGAATGAAACACTTCAGAAGGAACGTCCTAACGTGAAGAATCGATGAGCTTCGACAAGAAACTCAAAAATAATTCAAAAAAGTGCTTGACAACTTATCACGAAAGTGATAAAATAAATAAGCTTTCAGCCGCAAGGCTGAGGCGCACAGGACCTTGAAAATTGAACAATATCGAAAAACTTGTAAGGAACCTTTTAAGTGTTTGGAAAAACACTAAAAACAATTCCAAAAGTAATTCACACAGGACGCAAACGATTGCGTGCTGAGCGAACAAGATTTAACACTTTTAAGTGATAAATATCATTTATAAAGAGTTTGATCCTGGCTCAGGACGAACGCTGGCGGCGCGCCTAACACATGCAAGTCGAACGAGCGAGAGAGAGCTTGCTTTCTCGAGCGAGTGGCGAACGGGTGAGTAACGCGTGAGGAACCTGCCTCAAAGAGGGGGACAACAGTTGGAAACGACTGCTAATACCGCATAAGCCCACGGCTCGGCATCGAGCAGAGGGAAAAGGAGTAATCCGCTTTGAGATGGCCTCGCGTCCGATTAGCTAGTTGGTGAGGTAATGGCCCACCAAGGCGACGATCGGTAGCCGGACTGAGAGGTTGAACGGCCACATTGGGACTGAGACACGGCCCAGACTCCTACGGGAGGCAGCAGTGGGGAATATTGCACAATGGGGGAAACCCTGATGCAGCGACGCCGCGTGGAGGAAGAAGGTCTTCGGATTGTAAACTCCTGTTGTTGGGGAAGATAATGACGGTACCCAACAAGGAAGTGACGGCTAACTACGTGCCAGCAGCCGCGGTAAAACGTAGGTCACAAGCGTTGTCCGGAATTACTGGGTGTAAAGGGAGCGCAGGCGGGAAGACAAGTTGGAAGTGAAATCTATGGGCTCAACCCATAAACTGCTTTCAAAACTGTTTTTCTTGAGTAGTGCAGAGGTAGGCGGAATTCCCGGTGTAGCGGTGGAATGCGTAGATATCGGGAGGAACACCAGTGGCGAAGGCGGCCTACTGGGCACCAACTGACGCTGAGGCTCGAAAGTGTGGGTAGCAAACAGGATTAGATACCCTGGTAGTCCACACCGTAAACGATGATTACTAGGTGTTGGAGGATTGACCCCTTCAGTGCCGCAGTTAACACAATAAGTAATCCACCTGGGGAGTACGACCGCAAGGTTGAAACTCAAAGGAATTGACGGGGGCCCGCACAAGCAGTGGAGTATGTGGTTTAATTCGACGCAACGCGAAGAACCTTACCAAGTCTTGACATCCCTTGACAGACATAGAAATATGTATTCTCTTCGGAGCAAGGAGACAGGTGGTGCATGGTTGTCGTCAGCTCGTGTCGTGAGATGTTGGGTTAAGTCCCGCAACGAGCGCAACCCTTATGGTCAGTTACTACGCAAGAGGACTCTGGCCAGACTGCCGTTGACAAAACGGAGGAAGGTGGGGATGACGTCAAATCATCATGCCCTTTATGACTTGGGCTACACACGTACTACAATGGCGTTAAACAAAGAGAAGCAAGACCGCGAGGTGGAGCAAAACTCAGAAACAACGTCCCAGTTCGGACTGCAGGCTGCAACTCGCCTGCACGAAGTCGGAATTGCTAGTAATCGTGGATCAGCATGCCACGGTGAATACGTTCCCGGGCCTTGTACACACCGCCCGTCACACCATGAGAGCCGGGGGGACCCGAAGTCGGTAGTCTAACCGCAAGGAGGACGCCGCCGAAGGTAAAACTGGTGATTGGGGTGAAGTCGTAACAAGGTAGCCGTAGGAGAACCTGCGGCTGGATCACCTCCTTTCTAAGGAGTCAGGCAAGGACAGGACATCAAAAGATGGATAGTCCTTGGACAGGTAACAAACGAGTAGAGTAGATATTGTTCGATTTTGAGGGCCCTGAAAAGGGAACTCAATTCCTAATGTGGGGGTTTAGCTCAGCTGGGAGAGCACCTGCTTTGCAAGCAGGGGGTCAAGGGTTCGATTCCCTTAATCTCCACCACATGGGCCAATAGCTCAGCTGGCTAGAGCACACGACTGATAATCGTGAGGTCGATGGTTCGAGTCCATTTTGGCCCACCATGTGATGAAAATCAAAGTTCCGGGAGACCGGGCTTTGAGGAACATCACCAAGACGTACCTTGAAAACTGAATAATAACTGCGAAACAAAGATTATAGTAAGTTCTTTTTTAAGAAATATTGCAATTTCAAAAGGAAGGGTAACAATAATCTTCGTTGGCAAGAGAGAATCAAGAGGATACCAAATGTTCTTAAGAGAACGTTTGAAAGGTCAAGCGAACAAGGGCGCAGGGCGAATGCCTTGGCACTGGGAGCCGATGAAAGACGTGATAAGCTGCGATAAGCTTCGGGGAGCTGCAAATAAGCATTGATCCGGAGATTTCTGAATGAGGAAACTCACCTGGGTTCATACTCAGGTACGTTATACTGAACTTCAAAATAGGTATATCGAGGGAACCGCCTGAACTGAAACATCTAAGTAGGGCGAGGAAGAGACATCAAACGAGATTCCGTAAGTAGTGGCGAGCGAACGCGGAAGAGGGCAAACCGAGAGTAGAAATACTTTCGGGGTACGGAGCGCCTTTAGGACTTAAGTTGTTAACCGAACGGCATGGGAAGGCCGGTCAGAGAGTGTGAGAAACACGCAGGTGAAAACGACAAGAGCCGAGCGAATTCCAGAGTACGGCCAGACACGTGAAACCTGGTCGGAATACGGGGGGACCACCCTCCAACCCTAAATACTACCCAGTGACCGATAGCGTATAGTACTGTGAAGGAAAGGTGAAAAGCACCCCGGGAGGGGAGTGAAAAAGAACCTGAAACCCTGTGCCTACAAGCACCTAGAGCACGTCAATGTGTGATAGGGTACTTTTTGTAGAACGGTCCGGCGAGCGATTGTATGCAGCAAGGTTAAGGACTTAAGGTCTGGAGCCGAAGCGAAAGCGAGTTTGAAAAGGGCGTTAAGTTGCATATAATGGGCCCGAAACCGGGTGACCTACCCATGGTCAGGTTGAAGTGGAAGTAAAATTCCATGGAGGACCGAACCGACCTCCGTTGAAAAGGCGGCGGATGAACTGTGGGTAGCGGAGAAATTCCAATCGAACCCGGAGATAGCTGGTTCTCCCCGAAATAGTTTTAGGACTAGCCTCAAGTTAGATACCTGGAGGTAAAGCACTGAATAGCCTAGCGGCCGAGAGGTTAGCGAAGCTTATCAAACTCAGAATGCCAGAGTATTGATGCTTGGGAGTCAGACAGTGTCAGATAAATGTCATTGTCAAAAGGGAAACAGCCCAGATCTACAGCTAAGGTCCCAAAGTCAGGTTAAGTGGAAAACGATGTGAAGATACGCAGACAACCAGGATGTTGGCTCAGAAGCAGCCACTCATTCAAAGAGTGCGTAATAGCTCACTGGTCGAGCGTCTTTGCGCGGAGAATTTAACGGGGCTAAACCTGACACCGAAGCTTAGGCAGCATGTTTACATGCTGGGTAGGGGAGCGTTGTATATGCGGTGAAACAGTAGCGCAAGCGGCTGTGGAGTGTATAGAAGTGAGAATGCCGGAATGAGTAGCGCGAATGCAGTGAGAATCTGCATGGCCGAAAGCCTCAGGTTTCTGGAGGAAGGTTCGTCCGCTCCAGGTCAGTCGGGAGCTAAGGTGAGGCCTAACGGCGTAGCCGATGCACAGACGGTAGAGATTCCGTCACCACCAAAAGAGTTAAACACAGGGACACATATGAAGTCTCGGAGCCGGGTGTTGGTTCCGGTAGCGATCGAGGGAAGTTAGTACCGAAGTCCGGGATGGAAGATGGCGAGAAAAGCTGTGTGTATTTCTGCGGTGCCCGTACCGCAAACCGACACAGGTAGGTAGGAAGAAGATTCTAAGGCCAACGGGAGAAGGGTTGTTAAGGAACTCGGCAAATTGACCCCGTAACTTCGGGAGAAGGGGTGCTGCAGCAATGCAGCCGCAGAGAATCGGCCCAAGCAACTGTTTACCAAAAACACAGGTTTGTGCTAAATCGAAAGATGACGTATACGAGCTGACGCCTGCCCGGTGCTGGAAGGTTAAGAGGAGATGTGCAAGCATTGAATCGAAGCCCCAGTGAACGGCGGCCGTAACTATAACGGTCCTAAGGTAGCGAAATTCCTTGTCAGGTAAGTTCTGACCCGCATGAAAGGCGTAATGATTTGGGCACTGTCTCAACAGCCCGCCCGGCGAAATTGTAGTACCGGTGAAGATGCCGGTTACCCGCGACAAGACGGAAAGACCCCATGGAGCTTTACTGTAGCCTAATATTGGGTTTCGATGTTGCATGCACAGGATAGATGGGACACTGGGAAGCAGGTGCTTTGGCGCTTGTGGAGTGGCCGTTGGGATACCATCCTTGCGATATTGGAATTCTAACCTGCGCCTTTGAATCAAGGCGGGGGACATTGTTAGGTGGGCAGTTTGACTGGGGCGGTCGCCTCCTAAAGAGTAACGGAGGCGTTCAAAGGTTCGCTCAGCTTGAACGGAAATCAAGCAAAAGAGTGCAAACGCAGAAGCGAGCCTAACTGCGAGACTGACGGGTCGAGCAGTAACGAAAGTTGGAGTTAGTGATCCGGTGGTATGTGAGTGGAAATGCCATCGCTCAACGGATAAAAGTTACCCTGGGGATAACAGGCTGATCTCCCCCAAGAGTCCACATCGACGGGGAGGTTTGGCACCTCGATGTCGGCTCATCGCATCCTGGGGCTGTATTCGGTCCCAAGGGTTTGGCTGTTCGCCAATTAAAGCGGTACGCGAGCTGGGTTCAGAACGTCGTGAGACAGTTCGGTCCCTATCTGTCGTGGGCGCAGGATATTTGATGGGAGCTGTTCCTAGTACGAGAGGACCGGAGCGGACGTACCTCTGGCGCACCAGTTGTTCTGCCAAGAGCATAGCTGGGCAACTATGTACGGATCGGATAAACGCTGAAAGCATCTAAGCGTGAAGCCGACCCAAAGATAAGATATCCCATTGTTTCAAACAAGTAAGACCCCTTGAAGACTACAAGGTTGATAGGCACGATGTGTAAGTGGAGCGATCCATTCAGCAAGCGTGTACTAATAGGTCGAGGGCTTGACCACAATTCGCTTGAGACTCTGAGAGTCAACGAAAAAATGTAAGCAGTGATTATTCAGTTTTGAAGGCACGTCCTTCTAAGAAACACTGGACAAAGTACAACAAACATGTTATACTAGGCCAGTCAGATCGGTCGGTGTCGATGACGGTGAGGTTCCACCTGTTCCCATTCCGAACACAGAAGTTAAGCTCACTTGTGCCGAAGATAGTTCGCTGGAAACGGCGCGTGAAAATAGGTAGTCGCCGACTT
>NZ_QUEN01000014.1:0-347 GCF_003478175.1 Faecalibacterium sp. OF03-6AC
ATCAATTCCAGCGTAAAACATCTTATTCCTCCAAAATTTCTTCCAGCAGGTTCTTTACATCGTCCAGAAAAGATTCTTCTCCGAGGGTGTTCACCTTGAAGAACACCGCTTGACTGCCTCCTGCGGTGATGGCGGACAGCCGAATCGGACTGTCCGCATTCTGGAACATGGTCAGTGTCAGACTCAGGCGGTTGCCGCCCATCATGCTGTACCGCTCAAATACACGGACACTGCACCGGGCATCGCCCTCTTTGAAATCACTGCCTGCCTCTAAATCTGCCGACCAACTGCTGTCCGGGATTTCTTGTTCCAGCTTCCGAAGCAGTTTGTCAAAATTCTTGTTTCGG
>NZ_QUEN01000014.1:357-46583 GCF_003478175.1 Faecalibacterium sp. OF03-6AC
TTGTTTCGGATGGTCTTTTCAAAGATTGCCATAATGGTTCCTCCGTTCTGACAATTAAAAATCGGTCCCTTATTTTTGATACGAGCAGAGCCACAGGAAAATTGCGGAGAAATCGCTTGAAGAGAGGAATTTTGTCTAATTTGATTATAGCATATCTTTTGGAAGAACAAAATACTTTATGTACGCCGCCCGCAGGCGGCAAAGATCAATCCGGGGGAAATTCCAGTTCGGCAAACTCCGCATCCGTCAGCAGTTTCAGCTTTTCGATAACACCCTCCGACAGTTCCCGTAGAGCGGTCTCGTCCGGCATCAGATAGCATTGCATGAGCCGCAGTTCGTGGACAAGCCCCAGCCGGGTGCCGGTGTTGTAGAGCATCATCAGCATGAGTTCCTCATGGTCAAAGTTCATGTTCAGCCCTCACTTTCCGACAGACGGTGGGATTGCACTCCGGGGCATCGCACTTCTCTTTGAGATTTTGCAGGACAGAGGTGCGTTCCGGCTGCTTGTCCAGAAAACCCTGTAAATCCTTGAAGCCGATGCTGTCCACATAATGCACAGATACATTGCCGTTGCGTTTAAGTGCGATCACATCGCTGACCGACAGGCTGTGTCCCTCAAAATCATGCGGACGGGAGAGGTTGAACACCTGAAACAGTTCTTCCAAAACCTCGTTGTTCGGCACATCCTGCCACATGGCGGGCAAATCAGCATAGCCCTTTTGTAACAGGGCATTGCCGCACTCGATCACGATACACAGTTTATCTTCTATTTACATGGATTTACAGGAAAGCGGCTACCAATTTTAGCAGAGAGCCGGAAAACAGAGTTCAAAAGGTGCTTTATGGGGCTTCATTAGCTGGAAACCTGATTTTATTAGCTGAAACCGAAAATTCTGCTAATGGCATTAGCTGGCTAATTTTGGTGATAGGTTCAAAATGAAAAATGCGAAGATCGTCTTTCACATGGAAAAATGACCTTCGCATTTTCATAAAGGGATACCCCAGACAGGATTCGAACCTGCGGTCTCCTCCTTAGGAGTAGACCCGATACGACATCGGGAAGTGGCATCTAATGCTTAAAAATGCTTGGAAATACAAGGTTTTTCAGCATTTCAAATCCCATCTGATACTACGCTGTGATAGCTAATTCAGAGGGATTTTACACCGTCCGATTGGCTCGAAATTAGCAAGTCTTTCGATTTTTGGTGGACGTTGCAAGTGCAAGTAAATGTCACTATGTAACTTCTCGTGATGCGAAATGATAGGAAATCCTATTCATTCTCGTGTGAGGGTGCGGGTGTCCTTAGACACAGATTTCAGTCTGTTTTATATATCATTTCAAAATGAATTTTTCAACCAGAATTATTAAGAATTTCAAAGGTTTTTCAGACTCAATGATTCTATGTAATTTAGACCCGCCGAAGCAGGTCTTTTTTTATTTCAGCATAATCTCTCTATCCTCAGCGCCGAGCATATAAGCACCCTTGGCAAAAGCATCCCTTGCAAGAAGCTCTGCTACATCAACCCTATCGAACAGCATCCATATTTCTTTCTCTTTCGGAGTCAGTTCATGGCTATGGTCAAACAAATGCTCAAGTCCCAATCCTTCAAGCAATGCCGACTTTGCTGCTTTGTATTCCTCAGCTCTGCCAACATATTCGTCGTTCCTTTCCTTGGAAAATGCCTCGATATTGTCAGCTCTCAGATGCTCGTAATACTCGTCCATAAAGATTCTATCCATACTCGTTGACCTCCATAACAAAAAAATAAGGGCAGACCCTTTTACAGCTATTGTAGCTATGTAAAAGGATCTGCCCTTGCAGTTACTATAATGTTTTTGCCAGCGACTTCAGGAGTGCTGCCATTTCCGGATTTTGCAGAAGCTTCAGAAGAAGTTCTTTATCATCAGCGGAGCTTTCCGTTGCGGCTGGTTGAACCGGCTCAGGCGTTGCCTGTCTGCCTGAGTAGAACGCAGCTTCCATTCTTTCAGCGTTCAGTCTGCGGTCATCGTCGATGATATGGGAGTAAACATCCGCTACCATCTTGACCTGTGCATGACCGGAATCGCCTTGAACGGATTTCATATCGCCGCCGTTCAGCTTCAGCTTGTAAGTGATACTGGAATGTCGGAGACTATGGAAAACCACTTTCGGCAGTCCCTTCTCCTCAATCAGCTTATTGAAAGCACGGTTGATAACCTGCCCCTCAATCGGCTTGCCATTGGAAGAACAGAAAACCAGATTGAAGTCTACGAACTCGTCACCGAAAAGGTCTTTCAGTTCTTCGATGTCAGCCTTTCGCTGTACCAACATTTCCGCTACGGTTTTCGGTAAGAACACCTTGCGGACACTTGTTTTGGTCTTAGGAGTTTTGAGAACCAATGCGGTATGCGTACTGGCGAAGGTCGGTGGGAACTTGAACATGATGTCCTTACCGTCCAGATCTGCCATCGCTTCACGATTTACTCTCTGCAACTCCTTTTCAACGAAGATGCTTGCCTGACCAAGTTCAATACTGGTGGGGGAAATGTCAATACAGTCCCAGGTAAGCCCCAGAAGCTCGCCCATTCGCAGGGAACAGGAGAAGGCAAGGTTAATAGCCAGACGAAGAATATCATCGTCACAGGCTTCCAGAGCCTTCTGGAGCACTTCTGCTGTCCAGATATCCCTGGTCTTGTGTTCTTCTTTCGGCAGCGTAGCGTGCTCCACAGGGTTTCTGGTCATCAATTCCCACTTGACCGCTTGATTGAAAGCATTTCGCAATGTCTTGTGAACCTCTCGGACAGTATGCGGAGTCAGATATTCTGTACGGGCTTTTACATACTTAGAAGAAACCGCTTTGACAGAAAGCAAATCTCGGTAATACTTGTCCATGATTCTCGGCGTGACATCCTCCAGCTTCATATCACCGATGAGGGGACGAATATAGTTTGCAATCAGGCTCTTTCTGCTTTCATAGGTAGACATCGCCCAGGTGTTCACACCATAGATTGACATATACTCATCCAAAAGATCATTGACGGTTTTAGCAGAAGGGGGAATAAAGGTTCCGGACTCCTGCTCATATTCAACCTGCAACTTCCTTTTCTTTGCTTCGGCATTCGTTTCAAAGGTTTCCCACTTCTGACGCTTGTTGCCGTTCTCATCGGTGTATGTATAAACCACAGAATACTTCTTTTTTCTCTTAACGATAGATGCCATGTAATCAGCTCCTTTCCTGTCTATCTTCCGCTAACTGGTAGCGGGTCTGATTGTGATACCATTTTTCAAAGCTCTCTTTGGTAGCTCGCTTATACCTGCCAACCTTGATAAGCTCAAAATCTTCATTGGCAACGATATAGTAAATGGTCTGACGATGTACCCCAAGCATTCTTGCCATTTCCGGCAGACCGTAGGTGGATGCCATAATATCTGCATCCAGTTCCTGATCCTCTACCGTGCGGTAATCGGTTTGAGAAGCATACCATCTTTCAAAGCTCTCCTTTGTCACTCTGCGCTTGCCCAGGACATCGACCACATCAAAATGCCCTTTGGCAACCAGTTCGTAAGCAGTCGCTTCTTTCAGCCCAAGGCGCTGTCCAAGCTCCTCCATTGAATATGTAGTTTTCTTCAATTCCTCGCCGGGAGGGGTTCCATCGACCTTCTGGTATTTGAACTGATTGGCATACCATTCTTCAAAGCTGTCGATCATCACCCTCATGGTGTTGCCGACAAGAATGGTTTTGAAGTAATTCTTCTTAATGAGCCAGTATGACTCCGTTTTACCAAGACCGAGCATCCTGCCCATTTCCAGAACAGACATACTCGTGCGTTTTCTCATTTCCGCCATCGTACAACCTCCTATGTAAAAAATGTAGCCATGTGTTTCTTGTCATGGCTACATTTTATCGAACTCTCAATATGTTTTGAAGTTTGTCGCCGGGTTGTACGACGCCCTTGACAAATTTTACATTTGATGATCCAACCACTCATCAAAACTCTTTTTGGAGATTCTGATACTGCCACCGATGCGGACGCTATGGAAAACTTTCTTTTTCACAAGGTTGTATGCGCTGGTTCTGCTGATGCCCAGAATATCCTGAATCTCATCAACCGTATAGGTTCTCTTATCAAACTGAACTGCGTTAGCAGCCATCGCTTCTTCGGTGCGCTGATTCATGGCAGCGATTCTTTCTTCAAACATTTATGTTCACTCCTTCGCTCTCTTTGCTTTATGTTTTGGGGAACGCTTTTTCAGCTGTTCCATTGCCAGGCTGACAGATAAGGCTTTCTCAATCGCTACCATTTCACGGGGCGTTACCTTACCTAAGTAATTATCAATCCTGCTTTTATCAATGGTACGAATCTGTTCCAGCTGAACAACGGACGCTTCTTTGAATGCAGGATTGTCGTAAATAACAAAGTGCGTCGGCATATTCGCTTTCTTATGGATTCTGGTGGTGACCGTTGCCACAATCAATGTGGGAGCGTGTTTATTACCGGTATCGTTCTGAATGACGATAACCGGACGGATGCCGCCTTGTTCCGACCCAACTACCGGGTCCAGCTTGGCGCAATAAATATCACCACGGCAATATACCCAATTTTCTTTCATCATGTGCCATGACCTCCTTTCGTTGGCTATGTAATAACTGACTGCCAGAAAGGAATCAGGCAGTCAGTCCAAAAGTCTATGTGTCCCATATTTGCCACGCACCCCTGGGAAAGAGGGCTTACGCCCTCAGGGAATCACCGAACGACTGATTGCGAATCAGTTCCATAGGAATCTAACCTCTGCCGGGTTCTCCGCCAGCTCCGTAGAGAAGTATCTTTAATCCTGTTGCTTTCATGGCCGTATTGGGAGCAACCCAATATTTACAAGCCAGTATTGATCGCTGGCATCGGGAGAGAGACAAGCGCTTAATTTATAGAAGAAAGTCGTTCTGTTTCTCTATCCGATACGTCTCGGCGTACCGCTGATGTGGCTGATGCTCTCGCACCGGCAACAGGAACGTATTCGATGACTGTGTATTCAGTTTTCAAGGATCAAGCAGCCGATTTTCTTTGGCTGTATCTAAATTGTACCTGTTCCTCATGCAAGTTTTTATTGCCTCGTAGGTATAGTTTTGAGGTTATTCACGACCTAAAAATATGTAATCAAGGGTTGTCTCAAAGCGCACAACCAGTTCGATTGCCAAATCAATAGAGATACCTCTGTTGCCGGTTTCAATTCGTGCAATGGTGTTTGCGGCAACACCTAACTGCTCCGCAAGCTGTTCCTGTGTAAGCCCATGTTCCTTTCTCAAGGCTTTAATTCTTTTTCCGCTTTCAACCAAGTCGTAATACATTTTCGTTCCTCCGTGTTTTTGAATTTGTGAAGTTGCAAAATCAAAAACAGCGGGAGGAGATCGTGCCCGATTCTCAATACCCTTTGCCATCTGCCTGTCCTCCTTGCAGGCATAAAAAAAGAGCCGGAGTAAATTACTCCAAGCTCTCGTTCATGCCTTTGTGTTAATTATGGGGGAAAATAGGCAGGTATAAAAAAAGCCCCGTACCCATTACAGGCACGAGGCGTAACTCTCTCTATTCAATTTTATGCCGCTATCTCCCAGCATAGCCATTTTAACACTGGACAAGTCGGACTTTCAGTAGGGGAACCGTCGTATTTTCATCGGATTTTAGTCGGACTAAAATCCTGTCTTAGCATTCACAATAACACAATGCTTCTTCCTCCCGGGCACTTTCCAGGAAATCTTTCAATTTAGGAATGGCTGTTCCCCAAAGTGACAGACCAAATAACAGTATCGCTTCTTTCTTTCGGTCATAGTAGGTGCTGCGTTCCATATTCAAAACCTCCAGCATTTCTGATTCCCTGTACTTGAAGCGGTTGAGATATGCCTTTGAGATAATCTCACAGTACAGAGCGCCTTTATCTGGATATTCTCTGATTTTCAACATAGCCATATCTACCAGTTCAATGATCCACTTTGTCTCAAATAAGCTGCGAATGCGTTCTTCAAATCGTTCTCTCGCTTCATCCGGAGCAAAGTTCTCCAGATAAATCAATGCACCATCTAAGCTGTCACCGTAAGTACAAATAAGGGTATCACATACATCATTCGCACGATCAATGGTAGACCAGCACACCTCTCGATATATGGATAAAATCAGCTTTGCTCTTTCATACAGAACCTTCTCGTCAATGTTCTGCATCCGGCAAAGCATTCGAATACTGCTTAATACCTGTGTATTATATCTGCTCATTCAGAATCTCCTTTCAGCCTAATCCATAAAATAAGAATTCCTTTCTAACTCCTGTCACTTGGCTAAAGGGAAACAAATACCATGGGACAAGAATGACTATAACTTCCGATATTTGATTAAAATAACAGAAGTGAAATCGGAAGTTCTTGACTTTATAAAAGTTCCGATATATAATTAAGTGGAATTAAAACTTCTGTTATGATTCTTATTATAGCATTTTCCAGAAGTTTGTCAACAAATAATCGGAAGTTACGAATAAATATTTTTTGAAAGGAAGGATACTACCATGACATTTGGAGAAAAAATTAAAGAAGCTCGTTTGGCTATGAACCTATCTCAAACGGAGCTTGCCCAGATGACCGGCATTTCCGAAAGATCCCTTTACACCTATGAGCAGCTCGGAACACTCCCCAGAAAAAGCAACATCAGAAAACTTGCTGAAGCACTGCATATCTCTGTGTCCTATCTTTTGGACGAATCTGAAACGGATAGCCAGAGCCATATAGATCAGGATATGTTTATTTTAGAGGCAAAGGAAAACTTCGGTTCAAAAGGAGCAAAAGAAGCTCAGGAAGTGTTGGGTCGTGTAAATTCTCTGTTTGCCGGTGGAGAATTGGACGAGGACGCAAAAGATGTATTCTTCCAGGCGATTATGTCAGTTTATATGGACTCTAAGAAAACAGCACGGGAAAAGTACACTCCGAAGAAATACAGAAAGCATAAAGATAAAGAGTAAAATCCTCAAGCACAGAATATGTTTTCTGTGTGCGATTCGGAGGTGAAGCAAATGAAAACGGCAGAGCATATCATTGAAACTGTCGATAAGCTTGTGCGAAAATATCACACCAGAGACCCTTACGAGCTATGTCAGCTGTTAGGTATCAAAATCCACTATTACGATTTACAGAAGAAATTGAAGGGCTTCTTCTATTACCAGTCCAGACAAAAGAATATCGTGATAGATCACAATGTGAACGGTATCCTGGAGCGTATATTAGTCGCACATGAATTAGGACACGCTGTCCTGCATACAAAAATCGCTATGATGCACGGCTTTCAAGAAATGGAAGTTTTTGATGATAGATCAATCGAAGAAAATGAAGCAAACTTCTTTGCGGCGGAGCTTCTGTTAGAAGATGGGAAAGTCCTGGAATGCCTTTCGGAACACACATTTTTTGAAACGGCTAAAATGCTCTATGTACCGGCAGCATTATTAGACTACAAATTCAGCCTGCTCCACGAAAAAGGAGAGCTGGTAAATTCGATGTATATTCGTAAAGCAGATTTCCTGAAAGAAGATCTTCATGCCTACGATAACGACATTGGTTATGGCGATATATGAATATCTATTTTTATATCTTTACAGAAAAAGTCCACCAGTACGATGCGTAGTGCATCATGACTGGTGGACTTTTTGCTTCTTAAAGAATCAGTATATTGTGCTGCAAAAAAGAACCCCATAGCAGTTCACTCTGTACCGTCAATGGGCTTCTTTTTCATTATATCAATCAAGCTCCGCTTTTTTTATCATCTCTTGCTGGTCAATCAAGACATCAATCAACTTTCCTACGGTTATCAATGTTGTTACATTACACTTTTTCAGTTTTGCAGCAATCTCATTATCAATGATGCTGTCGCATTTTGCATATGGGGTATCCAGTAAAAAATAGTCAAAGTTCTTTTCCAAGACGAATGCCAGTTTTAGAAGCATTGCCAAAGAAACTTTCGTCTGTCCAACTTCAACATGGCTCATATGATTGTTCGAGCAACCAACCAACGCACCCAAATCAGCCTGACTATAACCCTTTTCCAGTCGGGCAGCTCTAATGCGCTGACCAATCTTAACGTAATCAATTTCCGGTTGCGTTTCAATCACCTCCATGCTGTGTATGATTCTGCTATACATTATAAAATGTACCAAAAATCTCAACAACCAACATCGGGTGCAAGTTGCATTTATAAATGCAATATGATAAAATTTTATAGGCAGATTGCATTAAATGATAGAATGAAAAGAACCCCAAGACGACAATATGAGCTATCTTGAGGTTCTTTAAAATAAAAAATTCGTAGAGTACATTACTCCACGAATCGCATTCTTCTCTGTTTTTTTTAGTTTATATCTTTATTTTACAAATTGTCGCACTGTTTGTCAATATGTTAGGGACATAAAACACGAGGTTTTGCACAAAAATCCATCTTAGAAAGTTCCAAAGTCACAATTTGCCGTCAGAATTATAGTCATATTGAAGGAGGTGTACCTTATGGCACGAAAAGGAGAAAATATTTACAAAAGGAAAGACGGCAGATGGGAAGGAAGATACATTAAGTCCCGATCTTCTACAGGCAAAGCCAATTACGGTTATGTTTATGCAAAGTCATATCGAGAAGTCAAGGCAAAACTTATCAGTCAAAGTTCGTGCACGAGTAATTCTGTCACTGTCGATCCAGAAATTAGCTCAGATCAATTTGAACAGGTTGCTATGGAATGGTTTCAAGCTATATGTCCTAAAGTGAAGGAATCTACAAGCAACAAATATAGGAATCTTCTCAGCTCGTATATACTTCCTGTGTTCGGAAGCAAACAATTGCGTGATATAACACACGAGTTTATTGAAACGCAGTGTAATTTTTTCCTTGTTTCTGGTGGATTAAAGGAGAATGGACTTTCCTCTAAAACTGTTTCAGATATTTTATCTCTAATTCGAAATGTCTTACAATTTGCCACCCGAAACGGGAAAGCCATTTCTTGTGACGCACGATCTATACAGATAAAACGTCAAACGAAGGAAATGAGAGTTTTGAGTCGTGCTGAACAGGAAAAATTATGCCAATACTTGTATTCTAATCTTGATTCCTGCAATATTGGTATATTAGTATGTTTATTCACTGGTCTCAGAGTAGGTGAAATTTGTGCGTTACGATGGGAAGATGTTTCATTCTCAGATTACACAATCCACGTGCATCAAACGCTCCAGAGAATCCAAGATAGAACCAACAGTGAATACAAGACAAGGATTGTTGTTACCACACCAAAAAGTGCTTGCTCCATCCGTACTATTCCAGTACCCCATGGCTTAATGACTATTCTTACAGCACACAAAGCTTCTTCTACTGGCTACATCCTAACCAATAGCGATCAGAATCCATTAGAACCAAGAACCATGCAAAATCATTTTAAGAAGGTATTGAAAAACAGCGGAATCACCTCCGCAAATTATCACTCGTTACGTCATACATTTGCTACAAGGTGCATAGAGCTTGGATTCGATGTAAAAAGTCTCAGCGAAATATTGGGTCATGCCAGCGTGAATATTACAATGAATCGCTATGTACACCCATCCATGGATTTAAAAAGAGAAAATATGCAACGGCTTTCTGATTTATTAGCCGTCAAATAAATTGTCAACACCGTCAAATAATGCTGAGTTTTCAGTGTTTGGCGGTGTTTTTTCGTGGAGTAATGTACTCTACGAAAGAGTATACCCAGGAGGAGATTTATTGATTCAATTTGTAGGGCGAGATGCTTATAAGCAGTTTTGGAATTTTAGTAAAGATGAGAAAGAGAACTTGGCCACTCAATTGGCGATTGAGTTACCCGCACTCAGAGGAAAAGTTGGTGCATCACAAGAAGAAATTGCTTCGGCTGCTGGTATTTCACGACAAACTTATAGTGCCTACGAAAATCGGACACGCCCAATTCCATGGAGTTTATATCTAGCACTATTGTTTTATTTTGATTACATTCCAAGTACACATTATATGATTCGCCAGCTTGAATTATTCCCAAATGAAAGAAGTTATGGAAATAAGACTTAGAAGCAAACTTAAGAGTGTGTTGATAGTGCAGTATCTTAAAATTTTGTATAATAGGAATTGAAGTTAAATTAGATGCTAAAAATTTGTAATTAAGAAGGAGTGATTACATGAACAAAAATATAAAATATTCTCAAAACTTTTTAACGAGTGAAAAAGTACTCAACCAAATAATAAAACAATTGAATTTAAAAGAAACCGATACCGTTTACGAAATTGGAACAGGTAAAGGGCATTTAACGACGAAACTGGCTAAAATAAGTAAACAGGTAACGTCTATTGAATTAGACAGTCATCTATTCAACTTATCGTCAGAAAAATTAAAACTGAATACTCGTGTCACTTTAATTCACCAAGATATTCTACAGTTTCAATTCCCTAACAAACAGAGGTATAAAATTGTTGGGAGTATTCCTTACCATTTAAGCACACAAATTATTAAAAAAGTGGTTTTTGAAAGCCATGCGTCTGACATCTATCTGATTGTTGAAGAAGGATTCTACAAGCGTACCTTGGATATTCACCGAACACTAGGGTTGCTCTTGCACACTCAAGTCTCGATTCAGCAATTGCTTAAGCTGCCAGCGGAATGCTTTCATCCTAAACCAAAAGTAAACAGTGTCTTAATAAAACTTACCCGCCATACCACAGATGTTCCAGATAAATATTGGAAGCTATATACGTACTTTGTTTCAAAATGGGTCAATCGAGAATATCGTCAACTGTTTACTAAAAATCAGTTTCATCAAGCAATGAAACACGCCAAAGTAAACAATTTAAGTACCGTTACTTATGAGCAAGTATTGTCTATTTTTAATAGTTATCTATTATTTAACGGGAGGAAATAATTCTATGAGTCGCTTTTGTAAATTTGGAAAGTTACACGTTACTAAAGGGAATGTAGATAAATTATTAGGTATACTACTGACAGCTTCCAAGGAGCTAAAGAGGTCCCTAGCGCCTACGGGGAATTTGTATCGATAAGGGGTACAAATTCCCACTAAGCGCTCGGGACCCCTTGTAGGAAAATGTCCTAAGTGTGGCAACAATATTGTATTAAAAAAATCGTTTTATGGTTGTTCAAATTATCCTGAATGTACCTTCACTTTAGCTGAACATTTTAGAAAGAAAAAACTCACCAAAACAAATGTAAAAGAATTACTAGAGGGAAAAGAAACCCTGGTAAAAGGAATCAAAACGAAAGATAGAAAGTCCTACAATGCCGTTGTAAAAATCGGAGAAAAGGGATATATTGATTTTATCTCTTTTTCAAAATAAGCATAAAAGCCCTTTAAAGAGGGCTTTTATATATTAATCACAAATCACTTATCACAAATCACAAGTGATTAATCACAAATCACTTGTGATTTGTGATTCCTAATGATACAATATTACTATACAAAAAAAGAATGGGGCGTAGTTATGGAGAAGGAAGAACTCAAAATACTTGAAGAATTAAGACGTATTTTAAACAGTAAAAATGAAGCGATTGTTATCTTAAACAATTATTTTAAAGGTGGTGTTGGAAAGTCAAAATTATCGACTATGTTTGCTTACTTGACAGACAAATTTAATTTAAAAGTTTTAATGATCGATAAGGACTTACAAGCAACATTGACAAAAGACTTAGCAAAAACATTTAAGGTAGAATTGCCACGTGTTAATTTTTATGAAGGACTGAAAAATGGAAACTTGGCTTCTTCTATTGTTCATTTGACTGATAATTTAGACTTGATCCCTGGCACGTTTGATTTGATGTTACTGCCAAAATTAACTCGCTCATGGACTTTTGAAAATGAAAGTAGATTGCTTGCTACTCTTTTAGCACCTTTAAAAAGTGACTATGATCTCATTATTATTGATACTGTACCAACGCCAAGCGTTTATACAAATAATGCAATCGTGGCAAGTGATTACGTTATGATCCCTTTACAAGCAGAAGAAGAAAGTACAAACAACATTCAAAACTATATTTCCTATTTGATTGATTTACAAGAACAGTTTAACCCTGGACTAGATATGATCGGTTTTGTTCCTTATTTAGTTGATACGGACAGCGCAACGATAAAATCAAACCTGGAAGAACTGTACAAGCAACATAAAGAAGATAACTTGGTTTTCCAAAATATTATCAAGCGAAGTAATAAAGTAAGTACCTGGTCTAAAAACGGAATTACAGAACACAAAGGCTATGACAAAAAAGTTTTATCCATGTATGAGAACGTATTTTTTGAAATGCTTGAGCGAATCATTCAATTAGAAAACGAAAAAGAATAGAATCACAAATCACAAGTGATTAATCACAAATCACTTGTGATTTGTGATTGTTGATGATAAAATAAGAATAAGAAGAAATAGAAAGAAGTGAGTGATTGTGGGAAATTTAGGCGCACAAAAAGCAAAACGAAATGATACACCAATCAGTGCAAAAAAAGATATAATGGGAGATAAGACGGTTCGTGTTCGTGCTGACTTGCACCATATCATAAAAATCGAAACAGCAAAGAATGGCGGAAACGTAAAAGAAGTTATGGATCAAGCCTTAGAAGAATATATACGGAAATATTTACCTGACAAACTTTAAAAGGAGTGAAAATGAAATGGCAGTTACGTATGAAAAAACATTTGAAATAGAGATCATTAACGAATTATCGGCAAGCGTTTATAATCGAGTATTAAACTATGTTTTGAACCATGAATTAAATAAAAATGACTCTCAATTATTGGAAGTCAATTTATTAAACCAATTAAAGCTTGCAAAACGTGTAAATCTTTTTGATTATTCTTTAGAAGAATTACAAGCCGTTCATGAGTATTGGCGGTCAATGAATCGTTACTCAAAACAAGTTTTGAATAAAGAGAAAGTGGCTTAATATGGCAAATATAGTCAATTTTACTGACAAACAGTTTGAGAATCGCTTAAATGATAATTTAGAAGAATTGGTTCAAGTAAAAAAGCGGTTGAATCGCCAACCGCTTTTTTACTTGGTGGGCAATCAGGGTCAGGGAAAACCAGTTTGCGAAGAAGATGATTGAGCAGGCAGGAACAAAGTGATAAATTCAAATTGTGAGGGAAAATACAGATGAATCAAGGAAGAATTATTGTGATTACAGGCTCACCGGGGACAGGAAAAACAACAACTGCGTCA
Organism: Faecalibacterium sp. OF03-6AC; assembly: GCF_003478175.1. Taxonomy (NCBI): domain Bacteria; kingdom Bacillati; phylum Bacillota; class Clostridia; order Eubacteriales; family Oscillospiraceae; genus Faecalibacterium; species Faecalibacterium sp. OF03-6AC. Next base: position 13,565 of record NZ_QUEN01000014.1, read on the forward strand.
ATTGTCGCAAAGGAATCAGATATGGATAAATCAGTGCATATGCACACCGATGACTTTTTTCATTACTTAAGCAAAGGCGCAATACCACCACATTTGCCAGAATCCAACAAGCAAAATCTGGTTGTCATTGAAGCCTTTTTAGAAGCTGCAAAGCGATATGCTCGTGGCGGATATGATGTAATTGTAGATGGGATTGTCGGGCCATGGTTTTTGGAGCCATGGAAAGCTCTTGCCCAAGAAGATTACGAGGTACACTATATTGTATTAAGAGCGAGTAAAAAAGAAACTATGAAGCGAGCTGTGGAACGCTCAAAATTAGATAGAAAAACAAATATTGAATTAGTGGAAACAATGTGGGAGCAATTTTCCGGTTTGGGGATATATGAATCAAATGTCATAGACACAACTACATTCACAATTAAAGATACGGTTTCCGCAATAAAAGAAAGAGTTGCATGTGGGACGTCTTTACTATCTTAGACATTCCCATTTGTCAGGAAGATAGCAAAGCCAGCCGAGCCAGTCAACGGTCAAGATGAACGGCGCATTTCATGCGCCGCCGTTGACAGTCACGCCCGTCTTTGCTAAAAAGTAATCAAGGCGGGAAAGCCCTAAAATGGCTTCCCGCCCATTTCAATTTTTAGAAAAGAAACGCTCCAAAATCAGAAAGAGAGCGTCCAAGCACTTTGAGGGATTGGCCGCCTTGTCCACCCATTCAGCGGGACAGCGGGCGGAGGTCAAGGCCGGGTGTAAACCCGTTCATTTCAGCTTAGAAACCCTTCATAAAACGGGCTTATTTAGCGATATAAGGCTTTATAATAGAGAAGGAGTGAAACTTCTATTCAAGTTTAGAAACGCCTTCCATTAGTCCGAAAGAGACCTTAGAAAGAGAATTAAATCGTAAAGTATCAGGGAAAGAAATTCAACCGACTTTGGAGAGAATAGAGCAAAAAATGGTTCAAAATCAACACCAAGAAACCCCTGAATTTAAAGCAATTCAACAAAAATTGGAAAGCTTGCAGCTACCTACACCACCAATACCCAAAACACCTAAACTTCCAGGACTTTAAACCTTAAAAAAGGAAAAGAGTAGTTACCAAAAAACGGTAACTACTCTTTTTTTATAAAAACCTTTCCTCATGTTTGAAAAGCTGATCGAGAAATAAAGCACACAACGGTATTCTTTCTTTTTTCAGTTGGTACATTTTGCAGTCTGTAACGTGTCATTTACTGTTTGTTACCTTAACATATCCAGTCGAAAACACAAGGGTATATAAACGAGCAAGCTCGCCCTTGTGTTTTCTTTGTGTCTATGTTGCGTTCTCGTCACAGCAAACGACACGAACACACTGGCGAAAATGAACCAACAAAACGAAAAAAGAAAGGAGCGTATACTTCACAGACGGTGTTAAGGATACTTACCAGATGAAACCGTACATTGCACCGACCGCTGCTGAGTTGGAACAATTTCTTTCCTCTCTAAATTAAATCTTGCCGAAGCAGTGATGTGTCAGACTTTCCTGACACATCGCCGCTTTGCACTTCACAAAATCCGCTGCCAGGAGGTGATGAAATGAGTATGGTAAATGCTGACTCCGTTCAGCTATTCGCAATGCTGAAAAAAATGCAGGATTCCATTTCCTCCATCGAAACTACCAAAAAATCTGTAAAGATGAAATATGAACAGTTAGGTGCTGGATGGCAAGATAAAAAATACAACGAGTTGGGCGTGGTTGTAAGAGACTGCAACAAGGCTCTCAATGACATATTGGTAATTATGCTTCAAGCAGAAAAATATGTGGCTTTACTCGCCAAGAGCCTTAGTGAATACGAAAGTGTTCAACTAGGATCTACAAATGGAATATCTGCAAGCACACCTCAGACCAGTAGTTTTGCTGTTACACCATCAAGTGCAGATACAACCACCTTTGAGTCAAATACCTTTGGTTCTAATCTTGCATTTGTTCAAGACAGACTATCAGCTGAACGATATTTTTCCCGTGGAAATCACTATGAAGAATATCGAGATTATTGGGAGAACGGGAACTATACCTTTTCTCGAAATGAAAATCCAGAACTCGTATACGTTAGAGCAAGGGATATTGAAGGAGTTTATCTCAGTGACCGAGAACTTGGGAACCCGGAAGGATTTTGGACACGGAATGGTCGAGAGGGATGGTCGAGAGAAAACATTCTAAGGCGAGCTTCGCACATCCAAGATGTTCGTCAAAATACTGAGTCAGGAATGTCTTTGGATGAGCTTTCACAAAACCCAGTGTTAGATGATACCATTCGTAGCTATTACAATAATCCTGTCCAGGTTGCGCAGGTAGGTTCTTATTATGTATTTCAGAGTGATGGGCGACATCGAACACTTGCAGCTCAATCGCTTGATACATATATCCCGGTTTTAGTAACAGGTAGCTACACTCGAAATGATTAACAAATGAGGAGGTGAGTGTTTGAGCAACGTAAATGCTGATGCAACTCAATTACTGACAATACTGAAAAATATGCGGACCTCCATTTCTTCTATCGAAACTACAAGAAGTTCTGTGAAGATGAAATATCAGCAATTGGGAATTGGATGGAATGACAAGAAGTACGATGAGCTGGGAACTATCGTAAAAGATTGCAACAAAGCCCTGAATGATATTTTACAGATTATGCTTCAGGCCGAAAAATACGTTGCTTCACTTGCCAAAAGTGTACAAGAATATGATAATGTTAATTTGGACACTCCTTCTGCACGAAATTCTTTCCTCCAGGGTCTGCAAACACCTAATGTTGGTAATTCGTCTTATCAGTATTGCCTTGGCGTGCTAACCCAAGGTAGCACACCAGACGGATATATCGCTGTTATATCACAACGCCATGAAAATGCAGAGCAGAATGTCAGAGAAGTGTTTGACCATTTCGCTGGTAAACTGATGATACAAGATTCTGAATATCCACCGGATCAGACAGCACATTACTCACCGGGAAATTATATAGGGCATTCACGAGGAGTCTACTACAATGCAGCTTCTGATATGACAAATCCAAGAGGTGCAGGAACAACTTATTTCCACGAGCTTGCTCACATGATCGACCATGCTTCGTGCAACTATCGGAGCAATCTATCCAATACTCCAGAATTTGCTGAGGCACTGGTTGAGGACGGACAAAGAATCCTGAGCTTATATAACAATCTTCCAGTGGAAAAGCAAACTGCTTTTCTGACCCGTATTAGGCAGGATTCAGCTCACTCCTTCTCGGACTTAATTGATGCGACAACAAATGGTCAATTGCACGGAAATTATGGTCACTCAAGGAACTATTGGACGAGACCGGGCAATCTACAAGCAGAAGCCTTTGCCCACTTTTTTGAAGCGTCTATGGGAGACCAAGGCAAATTAGAGCTATTAGCAAATTTCTTTCCTACAGCGTTTGGTATTTTTTCTTCAATGATTGATTCTATTAGACCAGATAATCATGTTAGGGTCTTGAGCAGAGAAAGGTAGGTGCATACAATGGACAAAAACAAGAGCGTTGCAGATTTTATGAATAGCTTCCTTAATACACCTGAACCGAAAATTGATAATGAGTATTATGAAATCGAAGAACAGTATTTTCGGCAATTCGGTCATGGTGTCCCAAGGGAAATGTTGCCTGATAGCATTTCAACGGAACAAATTAAACAAGCCATGAAAAAATGCATTCTTTCCAAAAAGGATAATCTCTTTGAACTATTAGGCATCATTATCAACGATAATTATTTATATTAAGAAAAGGAACGACGACATGGATGAAGACAACATTATAACTTTGAATGATGAGAATGGGAACGAAGTTGAATTTGAATTTCTTGACTTAATACCGTATCGCCAGAACGAATATGTTGTCCTGCTTCCTATTGGAGATTCGGATGGGCAAGTTGTTATTTTGCAGCTGAAAGAAATTGACGATGAAACAGAAGAATATGTTGGTGTTGAAAACGAATTTGTGTTAGAGACTGTCTTTGCTCTGTTCAAAGAGCGAAACAAAGATTTCTTTACATTTGAGTAATTAAACAATGCAAGCTCAAACCAACAACACGATAAAAGGGGGGTGCATTATGGATATTTGGCATCGTGTAGGCAGAATTGTTCGCTTCTCAAACTTAGGAACTCTTCTGTTCTTTACTCTTAATATTCTGCTGATTGTTGCTGTGTTCGGTTCGTCAGGAAGCATTGTTGAACTGATTTGTATTTACTTTTTCACAGTAGCTATCAGCTTATCCCCATTAGGCGAAATGTGCCTGGCTGCCTTCGCAGGAGCAAGCGATATAAAAAGAGTAGATATAAAACTTCGAGTTGTCCCGCTGGTTCAATATGTTTTAGATAAAGCAAAAGAGAACACATCATACTGTCCTAAAAAAGTGAAAGTGAAGATTATCCATGATCCTGCTCCAAATGCATTTGCTCTAGGTAGGCAAACACTATGCATAACTGACGGATTGCTTTTACTCTCCGATGATATGATACTTGGAATTCTCGCCCATGAGATCGGACATCTCTCATACGGACATACTGTTATCCAATTATTGATTGGCGGGGGCAATATATTTATATCCGGGTGCCTCCTGTTAATCAAAATATCCTACTGGATTTTTTCTGCAATCATGGGGCTGTTCGCAATATGCTCTCGTAGTGGTGTAATGGGTATAATTACCGCAGTTTTCGCAGGAATATCAACAGCACTTTCTTGGTTATGGGTAAAGTTCTGTATGCTTTTTCTGATGTGGTCTATGAGACAAAATGAGTATCTGGCTGATGAATTTGCTTATAAAATTGGTTTTGGTCTTGAATTAGCGACGGTATTAGACCAACATATCTCAGATGTTCCGCATGATGGTTTTCTCAGTGCAATATACTCAACTCATCCATGCAACGATGATAGGGTTGCAGCATTGCAAAATTTAGGTGTACCCTATTCTCGATACTAAATTCATAATCTCACAAATTGGCAAGCAGTGTAAACCTGTACAGGTTCACTCATTTTCTCGATTTTCCCTTCGGTGCAATCTTCGCAAATTTGCTTGTTGGGGAAGCATCCCCAATCCCCTTTGAACATCATCTGCCGATGATGGCTACACGATTTTCAATCGTTTCTCAAAGAACAGTAGAATAAAAATTTGCCCATGGTTGAAAGCACCGAAATCGAAAAGCAAAAAAGCAGCCACGATCCGCACCCTTTGGGGAGTGCAGACCGTGGCTTTTTGCTTTAACGGAAGTTCTTCTTTTCCTCTTTCTCTTTCTCTTTTTCCTGCTCTTTCTGCCTGTCGATATTCAAAATCGTTTCAACCGTCCGTTTGGCAATCAGCAGTTCTTCTTTCTCTTTTCTGATCTGACGGTACTCAGCGTAGTCCTGCTTTTTCTGGACTGCCAGCTGATGAAACTCCTCATACAATGATTGCATGGACGGGAGCTTTGTAATCTGCAATTCATCAAAGGCTTGCTTCGCCGCTTTATGAATTGTGATTTCCTGACGGTGTTCTTCAAAGAATTTTTTGCTATATCCAGACTTGCGGTACTCGATATAAATTTGCCTTGTGTTGCGATAATTTTTGATGTGCTGCTGCAACGCCTGAACCTCAACCATACGTTTCTCTGCGACCTTGATAGAATCAGAAAGCGCATCGAACCGGGCAGACAGATTTTCAATATGAGCAGTCAGATCGTCGTAGTTGCCCAAGCCTTTTTCTTTCAGTAGGATTACCGTTCGGGCAGCTTCTTTTCGGTTGAACTTCTTCGCCCACTTTTCATAACCGACCGTCTTGCCCTCGGCCATCTTTGCCTGAATATCAATCAGCATCTGGAACTGCTTCGGGGCAGGAGCCTTGGCAGAGCCGCCTTTTGATTTGTGCAGGTTCTTGCCGGAGATAACCGCTTGAATTTCCTCTTTGCTATATCCTTCGCCCAGGGAACGCAGCCGAATGAAACGCTTCTGATTCTCGCCCTTGAACGCAGGCTGCTTTCCATCCTTGAACTCAAATCCCATGTCAGCCAGAGCCTGAACAAAGCCATCAAAGCTCTTTGGTTTCTGCTTCAGCACCGCATCAATCGCATCACATAATTCGTCACGCTGGGTACGCTTCTTGGGATAAACAGTTCTTTTCTGGCGCTCCCGATACGGCTTCGGTGTAATAATGGACAGCCCGTGTTCCAGGCAAACCATATCACTGAGTCTTTGCACCGCCAGACCGGAAAGAAAGAAGTTTTTGAATTTCCGTGTGGCATCCAGCGAGGTCGAATTATAAATGATATGATTGTGAATGTGGGATTTGTCGATGTGGGTCGCAACGATGAAAGCGTGTTTTCCCTTTGTCCATCGCATCGCTGTTTCATAGCCGACTTGGTTCGCTTCTTCCGGGGTGATTTCTCCCGGCTTAAAGGACTGGCGTATCTGGTATGCGATGATATTGTTCTTCTGCTGTCTGCCGGTAATATGCTGATACTGCCGTTTGGAAAGCAGAAATTCCTCATCTGCTGTCTTTGGATCACACTCATAGGAACTGATAAATTCGCCATCATTGGTTTTTGCGGCATTTTGTGAGTAGTCGGTTCTGTCTGCCAAACATTGAGCGACCGTCTTTCCCTTATTCACATGGAGTGCAATCAATCTTGTCGCTGCCATTCCCATCACTTCCTTCCCAAAAAGAAAAAGCCACCGGTCGGTGACTTTTCTCTGATATTATCTTATGACCTGATAAATGCTCCCAGACTTTCTCCAATATTCTCGACTTTCATAACAGCCCAGACGAGCAAGAACACCGCTGCTATTGTCGCAATTCCAAGAACCACAAGAATAAGCAGGGACTGCCACAAAGCCTTTACAATGCAGTAAATCGCAGATCCGCCAATGACCAAGAGCAATAAACCAATTACATAGGACACAACATTTGTAAGCAGATTTCCAAGAATGCAAATCACTTTTACAACGAACAGCACCGGCAGTGCCAATATCTTCAATACCAGCTTCATAGGCTCAACCCCTTTCTTTTAATTATATTGTACAAGGGTATCTGCCATAACGCAATGATGTCAACCCTTATGTAAAAGCCGCAGCCGAAACTGCGACTTCCCAACAAGTTGTCGGATTACTGGATTGAGGACAGGCGAACAAGAACTTCTCTCATGTCCGTCCAGATCTCCTCCAGCCGTTTTTGCAAATCCTCAATGTCAGCACGATAGATGCTGCCTGTTTCGTTCGCTCGCTTTGCGTACTGGTTCAGGTTGTTGGAGCAGATTCGCAGGAGCGAAACCAGGGCTTTCACATCCTGCAAATCCAGTCTGATACAGTAACCATCCAGAGCCATTTTCCGCAGATAGGCTCCCATGCTGCGGATGCCAAGCTCGTCCATCTTCTCATGGATTCGCTCGACCTCCTCCTTGGATGCAAGGAAATGAACATCCTGATCTCGCTTTGCCATTACAACACCTCCTCACGGGTTTCAGAGTATTTTGCAGGCGGGATATGCTCCGCTTTGGATTTCAGATCAGCCAACACAGAAGGACGCTCTGACTCGCTTCTTTCGTCACGATTTTCCACAGAGTCCTCCATATTCAGGGCTGCATCCAGTTCTGCCAGTCGCTGACTTTTGGCTGTCAGCTCTGCTTCCTGCGGGAACGGTTTTCCAACCTCCGCCTTGGCTGCTTCCTGCTGATTGTAGAGATTATTCAACTGCTCATTGGCTCGTTCTAAGCGCTCAAGGATGCCTGCAAGGGCATTGTCCAGTCGGGTGATATTTCCTCGTGCGTCCGTTCCAAGGGCTACTCTGTGGCTCACAGCGCCCTTCAGGGTCACATCGAACTCGTTCCGGAAACTGTCAAACGAAAGCTCCATCTGAAAGCCACGGTAACTGCCAAGAGGAACCGGATCGGCACTTTTCGTGTCCTTACAAGCCGCAAGGAGGATTTCACCGGCATCTGCCTTTTCGGTGTAGGCTTTGCCCATGATTTCCATGCCGCAAAAGCCATCGGCAATCTGCGGGTGTGCTTCCACGGTTTTAATATCAGCTTCAAAGCCATGAATATAGCCTGTCTGCTTTTCAATCTCAGCCGGGAAGTATTTCAGAAGCTTATCTTCCATACGGTACTGCTGGCTCTGGTGGTCAGCTTTCAGCACCTTCAGCCTTGCCACATCAATGTCCAAGTCCATCTTTTCCTTGATAAGCGGATTGCCGGCACACAGCGCCTTGATCTCCGCATAGGACAGCGCCTGCTCATCCACATCGTCACAGGAGCGAACCGGTGATTTGGAGGTCATAATCCCATAATCATCTTCCATTGCCATCTCTGCGTTTTTCAGGTAGTTTTCGGACTTCATAAAGTTTTCCAGCTTCTGAAACCCAACAGAATCTACATAGTGAAAGGATACCTCACCGACTACCTTTAAGGCTACGATGTCGCTGACCGACATACTGTGACCACGGAAATCATCCGGGTGGTCAATATTGAACTTTACATACAAATCTTCCAGCTGCCGATTCACATCCTCGGACATAGAAATGGAGCCATGATAGACCACCTCGTAACGGTCAATCTCAGGCTCCATTTCTTTCTTCTGAAGGTAGCTGTAATTTGCAAACATGAGCGGGATATTATCGTCTACATCTTCCCGCAGCTGAAGAATCGCATAGGAATCCGTGGGGCTTTCCAGAAAAGCAACCATTCTGTCATCCGGGGTGGTATTTCCGTGAACATCATCCCATTTTTCGTTTTTCATATCCGTGTCCTCCTTATCGTTCAGGCTCTTTGCGTTTGGGAGAGGGACTGGCAGGCGCAGCTTTTTCTGCGGCCTGTGCCAGTTTTTCCATGACCGACTCACGCTTCGGAGAGTCGAGCTTATCCAGCTGACTTTTCAGCACTTTGGCAACCTCAACCGCAGTTTCCTCACGGGCTTCTTCAATGGCTGTATTCAGGAACTCACGATACGGAGCCGTATTACCAGCGGCAAGATCTGCCTTGATTTCTTGGATATGCGCCTGCACATCATCGACCTGATCCATATATTCATAGGGGTCGAAGTTCTCTGCAAAACGGTCGAGCTTAAAAGCAAGCTCAGCGATAGGGTCATTGACCACCACCGCCTGTCTGCCGACTTCAAAAGCCTGCTCCATGACATCCTCATAGAACATTGCCCGCAGTTCCCGGCGCTCCAGCCCGAAGGATTCCAGAATATCCCGGCGGACTTCGAGCATGGACAGTTCAGGGTTATCAACCTGACCGCCATCAATCTCGTTGTAGTTTTCATCCAACAGGGTGTAGTCGTAACCATCTTCGCAGGTCTGCACCGCAAGGATTCTATCCTTTCCGACCTTCCATGCGGCTTCATCGCCCATAATCTCAGGCTCCGGCATATAGCTTGCGCCGTTGCGCTCCATAATTTCTGCAAACTGGCAGATATGAAACACATTGTATCCGATCTGCGTATGATACTCGTCAATGAAGGTGCAGGGCTTCACAACCATTTCATCCGGGTAGTGAATCTGCACACAGCTGCCATCGGGGATATGAAACAAATCCTTATAATGGCTGTCGATAAATCGGATTTCCTTACCATCCGGGTTGTACTCATTTGTCATTTGCGCTTTCCTCCATTTTCAAATTCCATACTGAACTTCGTTTTGCCATCATCTGATACCTCCATAAAGACGGTGGCATCAAAGGTGTTGCCCGTTCTTTCGGACTTGCAATTCTTGAGCTTTACCTTGCCGGAACCAAGCAATTTCTGCGCCGTGGCAGAAGTCATGCTCTTGCCGATGCTCGCAAAGTAGCGATTGTTTTTCCAGAGGGCAAATTTGCAAGCTCTGTTGGAACAGAAAAATGCCTTGGCTTTGTCCTCTACAGCACTGCCGCAGAGCGGGCATTTGCCGATAGAATTGGCTTCTTTCGACATCATAACCTCGGAATCACGGATTACTTCATAGTTCTGAATCAGACCGGCAATCACATCTTTGATCTCGTCCATAAAGTCCTCGCTGGCATATTCGCCTTTCTCAATGAGCAACAATTTTTCTTCCCAATCCGCCGTCATGGATGGGGACTGAATCTGTTCCGGCATGACTGTTACCAGAGCCGTACCCTTGTGGGTCGGAATCAGGTGTTTGGTTTTCTTATCACCCTTACGCTCCAGAAAACCGATGCGAACCAGCTTCTCAATGATACCGGCACGGGTCGCAGGCGTTCCCAAACCTTTGCGCTCCACCTCATCAGGCATTTCGTCCGCACCGGCAGTTTCCATAGCAGAAAGCAGAGTATCCTCGGTAAAGTGTTTAGGGGGAGATGTTTTCCCTTCCTTGATTTCCGTGCCGCTGACGGTCATTTCGTCACCAACGGAAACAGAAGGGAGTGTCTGCACGTTTTCGTCGGATTTTGTCGAATCATTTTTCTGAACCAGAGCTTTCCATCCATCCTGCACAACAGTTTTGCCTTTGGTGGAAAACACGGTACCGCCACAGTCCAGCTCAATAACTGTCTCTGCGTATCGGTGCGGATCGCCAACAGCTACGCACAACCGATTCGAGATCAGTTGCAAAATTGCAAGTTCACCCTTGGGAAGTTCGCTCAGATTGCATTTCTGCAATTCTCTGGTCGGAATGATGGCATGGTGATCTGTGACCTTTTTGTTATTCACAACCTGCTCTGCATGAACTGGTATGTTATCCACATCCTCCACGGGGAATGTGTGGAAAGCCAGCTTTACGAGGTCGGTCAGGCTATGTGCCATATCTTCCGTCAGAAACCTGCTGTCGGTACGGGGATAAGTGACCAGTTTCTTTTCATAGAGGTTCTGCGTGTAGTCCAAGGTCTGCTGTGCCGTGTAGCCAAGCACACGGTTGGCTTCTCTCTGTAAACTGGTCAGGTCATAGAGCGCAGGCGGCTTTTCTGTTTTCTCCTTACATTCAGCTTTCTGAACGATTGCCACCGAACAGCTTTGTTTGACAGCTTCGGCTGCTGCCTTGGTTTTGAAGCGTTCGCTTGCAGCCGTAAAACCATCCAATCCAATCTGAACTGTGTAGAACAGTTCAGGCTTGAATGCGGAAATGGCAGCTTCTCGCATAACAGCCATAGCAAGGGTAGGGGTCATAACACGACCAACATTCAGGGTCTGCCCGTAAAGGGTCGAAAAAAGTCGAGTAGCGTTAATACCAACAATCCAGTCGGCTCGTTCTCGACACAGTGCTGCTTCATACAAAGCATCATATTCCGTTCCAGACCTGAGATTTTCAAAGCCCTCCTTGATTGCTACATCTTCCATCGAGGAAATCCAAAGCCGCTCAAACGGCTTTCTGCACCCGGCTTTGTGGTACACCAACCGAAAGATCAGCTCGCCCTCACGACCGGCATCTGTTGCACACACAAGACTCGCAACATCTTCTCTGGCCATGAGCTTTTTCAGAATCCCAAACTGTTTTTTCGTACCGGCAGAAACCTCATACTGCCAGTCCATCGGGAAGATAGGAAGGTCTGCATAAGCCCATTTGCTGTACTTCGCATCATAGACTTCCGGCTGTGCCAGCTCCACCAAATGCCCTACACACCAGCTGACCACATATCCGTTTCCCTCTAAGTAGCCATCCTCACGCTTGGCAGCACCTAACACTTTGGCAATACTCTGTGCAACCGAAGGCTTTTCAGCCAAAACTAATTTCATTTGCATCTGCTCCTTTCACAAAAAAATAAGCAGCCACACACCGTAGTGCATGACTGCTATGTAAAAAGTTCGGAAAGGATTTTTGCAACCTGATACAATTTTCTGTTCTACAATCTCCGTCATAATAAAAATATCTCCATCATTTCAAAAGAGAATGACGGAGATATTTCACCTTGCTTATTCTTGTAGCAACCAATCGGCTATATCGTGAATTTCGATTCCTTCATAGCTATATTGGGGATGTTTGGTTCTGGCAATAATCATTTTCGGATAAGCGTCTCGAATCTGAAGCAGAGGAGAGCATTCTCTCTCAAATGTTTCCTGCCCGGAAATGTTGTCGCTGACCTGAATATAAATCTTTTCGCTACCTCTCTGAGCAACAAAGTCGATTTCCTTTTGATAGAGCTTGCCGACATAGACATCATATCCACGGCGAAGAAGCTCGATACAAACAACGTTTTCATATACTCTGCCATAGTCTATATTTCTGCTTCCCAGTATTGCATATCGAATACCGCTGTCACACAAATAGAACTTTTCAGAGCTTTCAAGGTATTTCTTACCTCGGATGTCATATCTCTTAATATCATAAAATACAAAAGCATTGCACAAATACTTAATGTACTTGCCGACGGTTACATGATTGGTTGGAGTCTCATTTGCTGTCAGTAGCTGACTGACCTTATTCGGAGAAGTCAGGTTGCTGATATTATCCATAAGGAACTCGCTCAGACGTTGTAAAACCAAAGTGTCCGGGAGAGTATATTTCTGTACCAAATCCCTTGTAACAATCGTTTCGTAGACCTCTTTGATATAGTTTGTTCTGTCTTTTTCGGTTCTATAAGCATAGGAACCTGCTAAACCGCCCTTGATAGCGTACTCATCAAAGAGCTTATCTTTGTCACTAATATCATCATAATACTGGCAATATTCCTGGAAGCTGAAAGGAAACACATGAATTTCAATATAGCGTCCGGTAAACAGAGTTGCCAGATCTGCACTCAACAGGAAAGCATTAGAGCCTGTTACATAGATGTCGTATTTTCCCTTAGAGTACAGGCTATTGATTGCCAACTCAAACTTGGGACACATCTGAACCTCGTCTACAAACAGGTAGTTCGTTTTTCCTTCCTGATAATGTTCTTCCACATAGGCGTGTAAGGCATGGTATTCCTTGATTTCTTCATACGCCAAATCCATGAAGTCGATGAAGATAATATTGATGTTTTCAAAATTGCTTTTCAGATACGCAATATACGCCTGCATCAATTTGGACTTACCAGATCGACGAATGCCCGTGATGATCTTGATGTCAGGAGTACCATTCAGTTCAATGATTCTATCGAGATATTTTGCTCTCGTGATTGTTTTCATATAGTCACCCGCTTTCAAAAATTGAAGTTTTTTCATTTCTCGAAACCGCTTCGCTGTACTTATTATACTGTCTGCTAATAGTATATGCAAGATGTCACTTTCAAAAACGCAAATTTTTTTATTTTTTGAAAGCGGAAACTATGTAAAGGCAACCCGAAGGCTGCCCCAGGCATCAAGCCTATCCTGTTTACACAGGTTCATTATCATCTTCATCGACGGAGCTATCTTCATCGTCGTCCTCAAACTCCGGATCGTACCCATAGTCCTCGTCATCGTCCACATAATCAGCATCTGGGTCAGGCTTTGCCGCTTCCTGTGCCTTCTTCTTTTCCTGGACTTTCTTAAATACGAAGAATCCACCACCACAGGCAAGCACAATCAGAGTAAGAATCGCCGGGAGCATATTTGTGGATTTCGGCTTTTCCTCCGGTGTCGGTTCTGTAATTTCAGGAACTGTTTCAACTACTTCCGGCTTTGTTTCCTCAACCGGCTTGGTGAACTCTGCAACTTCTTCCTCGTCCATCAGCTTGAGCAGGTCGGCTTCATCCACCTGATTCAGAAAATGCACGGTTTCCTCGCCCTTATCATCACGGTCAATGATGATATAGAAGTAGTTTCCGTTTTTGGTTACAGCGGTAATGAACTGCTTTCCGCTTTTCGTAGGCGAGCCAGCGTCATCAACCAAAGTCAGATTGCCGTCGGGAGTAAGCGGTAGCATCGGCTCCTCCGGCTCTGTTTCGGGAACTTTTTCTTCGACCGCAGGTTCTTCAGTCGCTACGCTTTCATCTACATAGGCAAATGCCGTTGTAGAAAACACGCCAAAACACATTGCACACGCCAGCAATGCGGCTCCAATTTTCTTAAATCTCATTCTGCGTTTCCTCCTCATTCATAGTATTGATCGTATCAGGCTTCGGAGCCATATCCGCAGCAAACATACGGAGCAGCTCGGAAAGCTGTTCGGGATTCAGGTTCGCAGCATGAACCATCTCATGGATTTCGGAATTTTCCTCCTCACGGTATCTGCGTTCCAGGTCTTTCACCTTAGCATCCCATTCTGCCCGTTTCTTACGGGCTTTTTCAAGGTCTGCACCTATTCTGTCTAACTTGGCACTCAATCGCCATCCCTCCTTTAGTTTCTGATTCTGCCGAAGCAGTAAAAATGCTGTTGCCAGTAATTCGATTCGATAGAAGCGTAGGAAATGGGGTTTCCGCAGTGGATCATCATACCATTGCCAACATAGATACCAACGTGTGATGCACCGGAGGTATCATAAGTGCCTTGGAAGAAAATCAAATCTCCCGGTTTGGCAGAGCTTTTCGGGATAATGTCGCATACGCCCATCAAACCGTTTGCGGTCAAACGACCAACACTCCAACCGTTTCCGCAGTGATTGATTACATAGGAAACAAATCCGGAGCAGTCAAAGGAGGTAGACGGGCTGCTGCCGCCCCACACATACGGGTATCCCAGATATTTTTCAGCTTCCCGAATCATATTGGCAAATCTTGTGTCTGTCAGCGCTTCGCCCGGAATATCATAATCGGTGTACTCGCCGCCAGGGGTGGCGTAAATGTCATTTCCGAAAATATCCGGTCTGTTGCCCCTTGTCTGAAGCAAAATTCTATATCGCTCCATATCATCTTCCGACAAGCCGGAATTTGAAATCACACTGTTCAAGCCCTTATTTCTGAGCTTCACATTCAGAATATAATATTCGTAATCTTCTTCCTCTGTTGTTGTCTCTCCCGTTTCGGGATCAGTAGAAGATGTTGTTCGTGTACGAATCTCTACTACTTCCGTCAGGGTCAGCTCATATTGTTGCTCAAATAGCCATTGCAGGGTAGCCTGCACCTCATCTCTGGTGTAATCCTCAAACTTCACCGTCAAATACGCCGCCAGCTCATAAGGATTGTGGTTGATTTCATCAAGGTCATACCGGTACTCGTCATATCCGCTATGAGTACGCTCGATATTATTGATTTTATTGCGGAGCGCAGCTTCCAAAGCCTTGTAATCATTGTCCGCACCAATAATATCTTCCTCTTTTGCAGTAAAAGAAGTTCCCAGAATGATCTGTGTGCCGCCTTGGAACATAGCCGAACAAGACGAGAACATCCCTGAGAGTATCATAAAAAGCAGTCCGGCAATCAAAACAAACAGAATCGTTTTAGAGTGTGTGGTGCAGAACTCCGTTACTCTTTCTGTGATGTTCTTGGCTCCCTGAGCTGCTTTGCCCGTTGCCTTGCCTGCACCCTTAGATGCAGAAGCCGTTGTCGAAGCGGTATTCTTACCGGCTTTGGCGGCAGCATATTCTTTCTTGATTGCCCTTTTCTGTTGCCAACGGGAAAAGGGATTGGAACCGGCATCGGGGTTGTCCTTTTTGAACTTCTCATACAGGGCATTTACATTTGCTTTATCTGACTTCTCAACCAGCTTTTCCGCCTTGTCGTAGGCTTTCAGCTTGTGACTGTAAACGGCATGATCGACGGTATAGACAGTGGATTCAACAGCCTTGGTCGTTTCCTGCACAGCCTGAACGCCGATATTATCATCCTCATATTCTGACACCGCCCGATGTGCTTTGGATGTGAGCGTGACTGCGGCACCACGGCTTGCCATGTGCTTTGCCACAGATGGGCGCTCGATTTCCGTAAACTCCGCTTTTTCAAAACGGAGCTTTGCTTTACGGGAACCGGCTGCATCTGTTTCCAGCTTTAGCTTCGGCTTTGCCTTTTTAGAAGCCAATTTGTCTGCCGCTTTTTCAGCCCTATCAACCGCCTTATCTGCACGGTCGGCAGCTTTCTTCACATGAGAATCTGCAAGGTCATCTTCGGTAAAACGGAGTCGTGTAGGTCTTTTCGCCATACATTACGCCTCCTTTTCCTGTGCCACCTCGTTTAACTTCGTGGTCATAATGCGATACAGTTCCAGATCTGTCGGGAATCGGTCAATGAACGGCAGAATCACATTGCCATAGAACAGAAGTCCTTCGCCCTCACCGGAGTTGGTTACATAGGACAGCTGATGCGGCGAAATGTTCAACCGCTGTGCCAGAATACTTCGGTCATCGCTTGCCTGATTCAGCATATAGATGAAATCAGAGTTTTCGAGGATGTTGGCAATCTCCGGGGAACGAAGCAGGTCTTTGACATTCTGAGTAATACCGGTCGGCAAGCCGCCCCATTTACGGAATCGCTTCCAGATTTCTACGGAATAGGTTGCCGTCTGTTCTTCCTTCAGAAGCAGATGGAACTCGTCAATATAATATCTGGTCGATTTACCGGCAGAACGGTTGGCAGTTACACGCCCCCAGACCTGATCCTGAACGATCAGCATACCGATTTTTTTCAGCTGATTGCCCAGCTCCTTAATGTCGAAGCACACCAGACGATTCTGAATATCCACATTGGTTCTGTTGTTAAACAGTTTCAGAGAACCCTTAACATAGATTTCCAAGGCGGTCGCTACATGGTGGGCTTCCTTTTCGTCCTGTTTCAGAAGGGCATCATACAAATCCTCAAGGATCGGCATATTCTCAGGGGCAGGATTGTCGAAATATCTCTGGTAAATCTGATGCACACAACGGTCGATAACCGTCTTTTCGATAGGCTGCAAGCCATCCTTACTGCCCATAATCAACTCACAGAGGGACAGGATAAAATCAGCTTTCAGTGCTACCGGGTTGTCATCCTCAGAGTAGTTCAGGTTGATGTCCATAGGGTTGATATAGTTGGTACTGGAGGAGCTGATTTTTACCACCTGACCATTGAACTTGTGAACCAGAGCCGCATATTCCGCTTCGGGGTCGCAGATGATAATATCGTCATCCGTAACCAGGAACGCATTGGTGATTTCACGCTTTGCGGAAAAGGATTTACCGGAACCGGGAGTACCCAGAATCAGTCCGTTGGGGTTCTTGAGCTTCTTTCTGTCCACCATGATAAGGTTGTTCGACAGAGCATTCAGCCCGTAATAGAGCGTTTCTCCACCATTCTGGAACAGCTCCTGCGTGGTGAAAGGCACAAAAATAGCCGTGGAACTGGTAGTCAGGCCACGACGAATCTCAATCAGGTTTTGTGCCAAAGGCAGGCTGCTCATCAGTCCGGATTCCTGCTGAAAATCCAAACGACGCAGATTGCAGTTATGCTTCTGGGCGATGCTCTGTGCCTGGAACACATTGTTCTCCAGTTCCTGCTCGGTGCGCCCGGTGTTCAGCACCAGAAATGTCACCATGAACATTCGCTCATTCTGGCTCTGCAATTCTTTCAGAAGTGACTTCGCATCTTTACCATAGGTAGCAAGGTCAGATGGGATAATGTCCATGTCATAGCCAGAACGCACAGCCTTTTTCTGTTCCTCGATTTTGGAACGGTCAAGCTCGGTGATGATTCTCTTGATGGTCTTAATCGCCGCAGTCTGGTCAACCGACTGGATGTGCATGGTCACGATCTGCGTGGATTCCATATCCAGAAAATCCGCCAGCATACGATCAGACAGGTCTGATGCCGTAATTGCCAGATAAGACATCGAACCGAAGATACTGCCCATCTGGAAGGTGCGGTTGGTCTTAAAGGCAAACGCCGTCGGAGCAATGAAGTCCTTTACGGACAGCCCGGATTCCACAAGATACTTCCAATCGAAGAAGAACTTATCATTATCACCCATGTGGAACATAGAGTGCATCAGATGCAGCCGCTCTTTGCCGTTCATGGTAGTGGCAATGACACCCAAACGCCGAAAGTTATTGAGCAGATCGTTTTCGATATGGTTGAGTCTCGGCTTTGCCTGCCGCATGGATTCGGCTTCAATGCCGAATGTCAGGTACTTGGTTTTGGTCAAGCCGTTGTTGCCCTGCGCCAACTGCTTTTTCAGCATCTGGCTATACTCGGCACGGACGGGATTGAAGCTGTCCTTCTTGAACGGGATACGGATACTCTTTTCAAAGCTTTCAGCATCGGTACTCAGGTTCATAAAGGAAAGCTCAAAGTGAATGGAGCTGTCAAAGAAATTCAGGAAACTGCACCACTCATCGAAGATGGCAGTCTTATCTTCCTGCTGTGCCAGCTGATAGTTGATGTCCTGAAACTGAATGGTCTTGGTGTAATAACTGTCAGTGACACGGCAGATGCCATCCGGGAACATTCTCTGAAAGGGAATGGACTGCTGTGCAGTCTGCGGAATACCGTTGTCCTTCTTTGCCCGTTCCACAACAGCTTTAATTTCTCGCTGCTGCTTCCGATTCAGATTTGCAGGCATTTTGATGTTTCTTGCCTGTGGCTTCTTTTTGAAAAACAATTCGTTCAACCTCCTTTTCCAGTTTGTACTGACGCATCAAAGCGTCATAATAGTTGTCCGTCTGATAAGGGCGAACCTTGGGACGAACGAATTTGGTCTGAATGAAGTGTTCTACAACCACTTCCAACGGCTGACTATCCTTTTCATACATTGCCAGAAAGAACAACGGTAACATGACGATCATCATGGACAGTGCTGCAAGGCTCACATTTCCGGTTGCTTTGACCAGAAAGAAAATCGGCACTCCGATGAGCGCCGCCGCACCAAAGCAAAGTAACTGCCGTTTCGTCAGATTGAAGAACACTTTTGTTTTTACCCTCGTCAGGTCACGAGGTACGGGAATATACGCTGCCAAACAATTTCCTCCTTCCCTTAGTGAGCGCTGAATACACCCTTCGCAAGCGAACCAGTCTTAAACAGGGTGAAGCACAAAAGGACGGTGTAGCCCATAACACCCCAGATAGAACCGATGATGTCATCACTGAATGCGATAGACTGAATCAGCACCGCATAAATGCCCACGCAGATCATAATCAGGAATCCCTGGAATCCGATTGCAAACAGCGAACGCAGATAATTCTGTCCGATATTGCTCTGTTCTCTGTTTCCAAAAGTGGAAAGCGGAATCGGGGCAAGGCTGACCATCAGATAAATTTCAATCATTCGACCGTAGACGATCACAAAGATGATGATTGCCAAAGCGGACATCGTGACCTGCACGATAAAGGATTGCAGGAACAAGCCGAGCAAAGGACCCAAATCCATTGCCATCAGCGTTTCTTCCATTGTTTCCAATGCCGAAGCATCTATGGCAGTATTTCCGGATATGATACCGGCGCTTGCGTTTATAACGTGCTGTGTCACATCAAACACAGCCATCGTGATATTGAATGTGTTTGTGATTAACATGACCGCAACAAAAGTCTTGAACACCCATTTGAAGAAGATCCAGGTTTCAAAATTTGCCAGATTGTTGTGGTCAATAATCATCTGAATTAGCTCATAACAGGCAATGAAGGTCAGAATCAAGCCTGCGATTGGGATAATCACTGACTCGGAGATGTTTCGTACCATGGCAAAGACACCCGGCGAAAAATTCGCCGGGGTCATGCCAACGGAGGTTGCTATCTCGCCAACCTGGTTGTTGACGGACTCAAACATCCCCGACAGATTTCCCATAATAGCTGAAACGAGCATTTCTTTCAGCCAGTCTGTGATCTGTTGGAGTATGCTGTCCAAAGGCGATTACCTCCTTGTTTTGTGATTAACCGAACAGTCCGGAGAGCAGAGGTACAAGGGTGGTGCCGATGAGGGCAACACCGCCGCCAGCCATGAGCTGTTTTATCCCCAATTAGGTGTAAAACTCTGCTCGATGGCGGGCGGCGGCGTACAAAAATCTATATGGTGTTTTTAAGAGAACCGTCCCGGCAGGACAGGTCAGGCAGTGACCTGTTCCACCTCCGGGATGGGTTTGAGATTAAAATGAATTTCGATAGAAATGTGTCTTATTTTATCTTCGTCAATGCGCTCATGCACGACGATTTCTTTGATTAAGCGGTTAAGGGTGGCTGCGTCCAGCTCTGTGATGTTGGCGTATTCCTGAATGGCTTCCACCCATTGTTTTGCGTCATTGGCAAGCTGGACTTCATCGGACAGCCGCTTCCTGCCCTCTGACACTTTTGTTTTAAGCTCCGTCTGCTCGGTCTGTGTCTTTTCCAGCATGGTGTTGAAATTCTGCTCACTGATACGCCCTGCAATCATATCCTCATAAAGCCGCATTACCATTTTGTCCAGAACCTCAATCCGTTCCTCGTCCCTTGTAAGGGAGCGTTCCATTGCTTCCCGCTGTTTCCGCTGCTCGGCTTCGCAGGTATTGGTCAGGCGGTCGGCAACCGCTTCCCCGTCCATCAGGGCGGCTCTGGCACATTCCCGGATTTTTCGCAGCACATGGCTGTAAAGGGTGTCATAATCAATCCGGTGCTGGGTGCAGTGGTTCTTTCCAAAGGCATTGTAGGTCTTGCAGGAATAAATTTGCTGGGGATGTTTTGCGTTTGTGTAGCGTATCGTCAGAGATTTCCCACACTCGCCGCATTTTATCAGTCCGGCAAACAGGCTGATTTCATTGGTCTGCCCCGGACGCTGACGGGATTTCAGCTTGTTCTGCACAATATCAAAGCTCATGCGGTCAATCAGCGGTTCATGCTGTTCCTCCACTACAATCCAGTCCTCCGGCTTCTTTTCCCCAATCGTGCCGATTTTGAAACGGTAGTCCTTTTTCTGGGAAGCAATCGCCCCGGTGTAGACGGGATTCATCAAAAGGTCTTTGATAACTGAGAAGTCCCACATATACCGCCCGTTTTCCGGGTCTTTCTTTTCCCATTTGGTGCGGGTATTGCGAAGCCCCCGTTCCCGGTTCCACCATGTGGGGCAGGGGATTTTTTCTTCCTCCAGCCGTCTGCGGATATAGTTCGGACCATGACCGTTTAGGGCATATCCGAAAATCAGCCGCACAATCGGGGCGGTTTCCTCGTCAATGAGCAGATGGTTTTTGTCCTCCGGGTCTTTCCGATACCCAAACGGGGCAAGACACCCGGTAAACTGTCCTTTCTGCGCTTTCAGAAGATAAGAGGAATGGACTTTCTTGGAAATATCCTTGCTGTACATCTCGTTCAGGATATTCTTGAACGGGGCAATATCGTTGTTATCCCGCAGGGTGTCGATACCGTCATTCATGGCGATATAGCGGACACCGTTTCTTGGGAAAAAGTCCTCAATCAAATGCCCGGTTTGCAGATAGTTACGCCCCAGACGGCTGAGGTCTTTCGTGATGACAAGGTTGATCTGCCTGCGCTCAATGGCTCTCAACATTCTCTGTAAATCAGGACGCTCCATATTAAGACCTGTGAAACCATCGTCCTGATAGACTGCCACAACCTCCCATCCCTGCTTTTCGCAGTATTTTTCCAGCATATCACGCTGGTTTGCGATACTGGCACTTTCGCCTTGTAGGTCATCGTCCTTTGACAGCCTGCAATAGACCGCTGCACGATAGCCCCCGGCAAGTGCCTTTCCGATTGTTCTATATTCCATTTCGTTCATCATAGCCATTTACCCACACAATCCAGACGGTATCTGGCTCTTTTGAACCTCATCTTCATTATACTTCAAATCTTTCTTTTTAGCAAGATATTCTTTTGTATTTGTCTTTCTATATTTCTGGGAAATCAGGCTGACGAACACATCGGTTGCGTCCAGTTCCCCGTCAAACACCGTTGTAACATGAATCTCTGTTTTGTTTTTTGCCATAGGCAGTTATCCTCCATACATGAAAATAGCCAGACAGAGGGTGTCGGCAACGAAGTCCGGCAACGGGCTTCAAAAGACCTTGCAAACAATCTCAATCTGGCGATGGTTACTATTTATACTTTTCTTTTATTTTTCTGTTGTTTTGGTTGTCATAGGGGAGAAAAGCCGATAGTTTCGGGATTTTCCCCGGCAACCGGCTCGGCAACGGGATAGCAACAGGGGGTGCAACGGGCTGTCATTTTCAGAATGGAAGCTCCATCTGTTCTGTGACCTCCACAAAACCATCCATCGTTTTTTCAGACGGGTTGCCGGAGTCCGTTGCCGGGTTTTCACGCTCCCAGCCCTTTTGTCTGCCATATTCTGAAAACATTCTTGGGTTCGGGAAGTACCGCCAGCGGTCAATGCACTGGTTCATAATCTCGTTGATTTCCCGGATTTCCCATTGTTTCGGCTCGTCAAAGGCATGGTTCAAGGCTTCCTTGTAGAGCTGCTTGGAGCAGACCATGCTCCCGGTGTACTTATCAAGATACGCCTGTATCATCCCGGCTTTGGTGTCCTCCGGCATAAAATCCCGCTGGTGTTCTTTGAGATACCGCTGCATGGCGGGGCTGAAAGCCAGCTTGAACCTGCCGCTTCGGTAAATCTCCATAGCTTCTGCCCACATCTGCTCGATATAGGCTCTGGAAGCAGCTTCATCCTCCAAAATGTGAACCTCGGCTTGCTCCGGGTACACCATGACGGGGATAAAGCGGCGATTGCCGGAACGGTCAAGGGGAAGAAAATCAAGAGCATTGGAAGTGCCGCCAAACACGCACTGACGCGGGCGGTCTGCCGGGTGGGTTTCATAGGGTATCTTGTAAACCTCTTTCTGCCGGCTTAAAAACGACTTGATTTCTTCGATGCTCTTGGCGTTTGCGGTTGCCATCATTTCCGACATTTCGATAATCCAGTGACCTTGCAGCTTGCGGTACACATTGTCATCGTCCAGCTTCCGCAAATCATCGGAGAACCACTCGTCCCGGACTGCCAGCAAACGGAAGAAGGTGGACTTGCCAGCCCCCTGACCGCCTACCAGACAGAGCATGATTTCAAATTTGCACCCTGGCTGAAAGGCTCGTGAGATTGCACCCAGCAGGAACAGCTTCAACGCTTCATAGGTGTAATCGTCTGCGTCAGCCCCCAGAAAGTGCCGCAGGCAGAAACGGATTCGTTCTGTCCCGTCCCACACAAGGGTATTGAGATAGTCCCGGATGGGATGGTACTTGTTTTCATTCGCCACAATCCCGATGGCGTTATCAATCTTTTTCTCATTGGTAAGCCCATAGGTTTCTTCCAGATAAAGAAGCAGATACTTCATGTCCGTATCGTTCAGGGCGGTGCTTTCCCTGTGAAAACCGATGGGCTTTATGATGTCCTTGCGGTCGGTCAGAATGTTGTATGCGATAGCCCCGGAAAGCAGCGGGTCACGCTGGAATACGGTCAGGCAGTTCCGTATGCTCTGACGGACACCGCCTTTCTCGGTAGTTTCCAGCCCCGCCTTGATTTCCTCAATGCTCTGGGGCGGCTGCATAGCGTTCATGGTGTTTTTTAGTTCTTGCTGCGTCTGCGGCTGCAAGCTCTGCCATTCGTTGTTCAAGCTGTATCACATCCTTTCCGTAGTCCGTAATCAAAGCCGCTTTTTCCTCTGTCTCCCCGAACAGCAGCACATCCAGCAGATATTCCACTTGGGCTTGCTTCTGTAAGGCTTCCACAAACCGGGGATGAACGGCTTCCTCCGGGGAGTGCGGGACATAATCCTTTCTCCATGCCCTAAGCAGGTGGAGATAATCGGCAAGGATACGGAAGCAGCGGTTCTTTGCTTCCTGAAACTGTTCCTCCGGGGATTTCTGCCGGGGCTTGGGCTTTTTTACCTTTCCCGGCGGTTTCCAGTCCTCATAGGAAATTCCAAAGTCCTGTGCCAGTTGTACGGCGGCTTCTTTCTTTCCCAGCCCATACAGGGCGGCGGTAAAATCAATCACATCCCCATCCGCACCGCAGCCGAAGCAGTGGTAACGCCGATCCAGCTTCATGCTTGGGGTTTTATCGTTATGGAACGGGCAACAAGCCATCCCGTTCCGACCTACATGGATTCCATAATGCTCCGCAGCCTGTCTTGTTGTGACGGACTGCTTCACAGCTTCAAATACATTCAAATCTATCCCTCCTTGAAAATAAGAAAAGCACCTGACATTCTCTGCTTGAAAATGGCAAGTGCCTGTTAAAGTTCCATATCCTGTTGTCTGTGTTTCGTCTGCGCCGGGGCGGTTCTTTGTGCTTTTTTCTCGTCTGCCTTATCCTGCAAGACTTCCTTGATAGGCTGCTTCCTGGGCGGCTCTTTGCTTTCCTCTGTACCGGGTGTGGCTTTCCGTACCCAGTAGCGGATGTCCCGCAGCTTCTTCAAATCCTCCTGTACCTCGGTCAGCGGTACTTTCAGCTCTGCGATTTCGCTAAGAAGCTTTTCCTGCTCCTGTTGCAGCTCATTTTTCGTTTTATCCTTATCGTCCGGGTGCTTGGCAAGATAGGCGGCGGCTTTCGCATATCGGGCAACCTCCGGGTGTTCCTGTTTGAATGTTTCCTTTGTTTTCTTGAAAAATATCTTCTGGTACTTCTCATAGACAGGCTTACATTCCTTGCAGTCTGTCCGGCTGGCAAGAATCCCGTCAATCACTTTGCTTCGGGCTTCCTTTGGCTTCATCTGATTGCGGTAATCGGCGGCTGATTTCCCGGAAGATTCCAGAAATGCTTCTAAGTCCTCCACAGTGGAAAGCCCCTTTTGCCGGAGATAGGACAGGGCTTCGCTGACTGCCTTTAAGTCCTGTGAAGTCCCCCGGTTCTGTCCAGCCCTCGTCCAGTCCTTCCGTTCTTCCTTTCGTATCTCCATGTACTTCATCAGCAGATTGGGAAGAAGTGTCGCTTCCTCCGCCGCCTTTTGTGCAAGCAGCTCTTTCCGTTTTTCTCCCAGCTCGGTAATCCAGCCTTTGAGGTTTTGGATAAGCTGCCGGATGGACTTCATCAGACTGTTGGCGGCTCTGATTTCCCGGTTCAGGTTTCCGATATTCGTCTGGATACCACGCTTTTCCATCTGCCGGACAGCAGCCCCCTCATGGACAGTGGGGACAATATCAAGCCCCTGTCTGGCATAGGAACGCAAGTCCACACGCTCCGGACGGTCATTGGCTTCCAGATAGCGGTTCTGGATGACCTCCCATTCATGCCGCCAGATTTCGCAATACTTCTGGTCGTTCCAATCCACCGTATCCTCCTTGTGGCTTTTCCATCTGCCGGACGGAAGTTTTATCCGTTCCCCGTTTTCGTCAAGGTCATAAACCTTGCGGCTCTTGGGAAGCCATTTTCCATGTTCGTCCATTGCCCTCATAGTGAGCATGACATGGGCGTGGGGATTGTGTCCCGGCGGATGGGGGTCATGGATGGCAAAGTCAGCAATCATGCCTTTGGAAACAAACTGCTTCTGGCAAAACTCCCGGACAAGGACAGCGTACTGGTCAGGCGGTATCTCTCTGGGGATGGTAAGCACCCATCGCCTTGCAAGCTGGGAGTTCCATTGCTTTTCCACCGCTTCGGCGGCGTTCCACAAAGTATTGCGGTCGGCATATTCCTGTGGGGCATTTGCCGGGAGCAGGATTTCATTGTGGACGATACCACGCTTTTCCGGATAGTGCTTCACTTGCTGGTCATATTCACAGAACAGCTTTTCGCCGCTCTGGTAAGCAGCGGCGGCAACCGCAGACTGCCGCTGGCTGCGCTGAACAATCGTGATTTCGTTGTGTGGGCAGGGCATTTCGTGTCACTCCTTTCGGTAATTGGTGGATGGGGTGGCGTTTTACCACCTCATTTTGGGCAGAAAAAAAGCAGGAGATCTTTTTTCAGATTTCCTGCTCGGTGTGCCGCTGTGTGGGCGGCGGGTATTTAGTTGTAAAAGTTCGGGACAAGTTGACTCGATGTGTGGGTGGCAAACTGGAAGTTTTTTCATCCGGCTATATTAGCACTTATAATCTCTCCATTTGGCTCAACCACTATTTCAATAATATGTCCCCAAAACATATCGTCATCGTTGTAAAATAAAGATAAACTTCCATCTGGACTAACTGTTATTGAGCTAATTTCCATACGTTTTTTAAACAGTTCTCTTGTGATTTTTTCTGTATCAATTTCATCTGAATCCTCTAGCCATTCATTTGCAAGTTCTGTTAGCTCTTGTGCAGCAAATGCACGATATTTATTATCATTATCCACAATATTATCTACTAATTCCTTTAATACTTTCATTGCCTGTTCAGCGGTATCTCCATCTTCCTCATCGGTTTTCAAATATACATTTGCCTCTACACCATTCCAATTTATACTTCCTTCAAACCATGAAAACTCTCTTTCCAAAACAAAAGTACCTAATTCATTTTCCGTAGAAATAGGTTTTGAATAATGTTCCTTCAAGGCTTCCAATTTTTCGTTTGAAGCATTTTCTTCCAGTACTCTTATTAGCATATATCTGTTGTTCATATAATGTAATTGATATGGTTGTAATTTTTGAGGTATGCATTTCCTAACAACGACACGATAAATGCCAAATTGCTCAAATTCATATCCCCACCCATTGCGTTTATTGTCATTTTTTATAAGCCATTCAATACGACCTTTCTCATGAAAGAACTGACCTGTGCGCAAATCTATGGACGCAAGAAAATCAACAGATGGTTTCAGCATATCTTTTATAATTGCTGCTCCTTTACACGATGCTTGCACTAAAATAAGCATTTCATATTCTTCTGTTTCGAATTCTTTCTCAAAATCTGTTTGTACTGACATAATTCTTTCCACCTTTTCTTGGTAATTTACATAATCAAATTTTCTTTATTTTCCGAAAACTTCTAATTTGTTGTTGACTTCATTATACTTTACCCGACCCTCAAAGTACAGAGAGATTTTGTAAAACTTGTCGGCTGGGAACAGCTTGCAATGCAAGGTGTCCCCAGATGGCAAGTCCACAAAAGGGTAGCTGGCGGCAGCCAGCGCAGGGGAAGCGTAGCGTCCCCTGTATGATTTGGAGCAGACCTTGACTGCGGAAAATCACAGCCCTCCGGCGAGGAGCCTTCGGAGAACGCAATGCACCAACCTTTGGGTGGTGTATAATTGCGCCCTTAGTAAACTAAGGGGTTTCCGGCTTCTCCCGTTCCAGCAGTTTCTTCAATAGTTCCTGCGTGTCCTGCCTGTGAAAAATGAGTTTCAACAACAGCATAACATCATCATCTGTCAGGCGTTCCGGCTCTTGCAGAAAACTTTCCAGCATACCGCCACGAGTACAGAGCCGGTGCGTTCGTTCCTTTCGGGTAAGCTGCTTTAGCTGGTGCTGCAATGCCTTTTCATCATTGAGGGCTTTCCGCAGTTTCTTTTCACTCTTTTCCAACTCCCGGTTGAGCTTTTCCAGCTTTGAGGTATCAGGCAAGGGCAGCGTCCTCCTTTCTCGGTATCAGCACATAAATCCTGTTTGGTTCTCCAACGCCCTGACGCACCCGCATGATAAGTCCGGCTGCTTCCAGTTCATTCAAAGAACGCTTGACCGTCATAGAGCTGCGGGACAGGACTGCGGCAATGGCTGTGACAGGGAAGCAGACAAACAGGATTCCGTTCTCGTCCTCCTGCCCATTGGAGAGCATAGCGTCCAACATCCGGCAGTACATGACCTTTGCGGTGCTGCTGACTGGAAACCCTGTCAACGCTCTTGGAAAAGCCATACAGGGCGGCAATGGTGTGTCTATCGTCATAAATTCAAAATTCATTCGGTGTGTTCCTCCTTTTTCTTTGCTCGTTTGGATAAATAACGGGGGCAGTCAATCACAACCGCCCGGAAGCTCTGCTTGCACCCATGCTGGCATTTCCGGCATAATTCGTTGTAAGTGACACGCCCCCGGTCATTGAGGTAAAAAGAAAGCTCATGCTTCCTCTTTTTGCTCATTCTCGGCATATTGCGCTTCCTCCCGTTTTCGTGTATGGTTTCGGGGCGATTTTCTGCAAAATTACAGCCATAGAGCCGCCTAAAATCTCCCGAAGTATCAGCGATAGGGTAGACTATCCCCCTATCAGATTGTCGTGTTTCGGTATCATTTCGGTGTCAGTTCGCCAGTTCTCCCCGGTGTCGTTCCTCCCCTGAATCTCACAGCGGCGTATCGCTCCCTTTGGTATGCTCGTTTCGGTCAGGGTTCCTCCATATCCCTGCCAAAAGTCATGGCGCTACATCGCCGGGGAAGCATATCCCACACAGGCTGGTCATTCGATTGGAATAATCCATCGATGAACTACCTGTATCATAGAACATTTTTGTGCCCTGTGCCGTATATCCACAAAGTAGGAATCAGGGGGAAAATCAGAAATTTCCACGATTGCGGAAAGTGTGATATAATCCAGTTAAACGGCAGAAATAAAACCACCGGAAAGGAGCGTGCGCCCATGAAAGTTGCAACAAGCATACAGGAACGCCTTTGGGAACTCCGCAAGGACAAAGGCTTAAATCTGGAAGAACTATCAAAGCTGACAGGCATTTCCAAATCAGCTCTTGGAAGTTATGAAAAAGAGGATTTTAAGGAAATCAATCATGGCAACCTTATCACGCTGGCAGACTTCTATGGGGTCTCTGTTGATTATCTACTGTGCCGGACAGAGAACAGGGAGCAGATCAACACACCATTGACGGAGCTGCATTTGAATGATGAGATGGTGGCACTGCTGAAAAGCGGTCGGATTAACAACCGTCTGCTCTGTGAGCTTGCTACACATAAAGATTTCATCAAGTTTCTTGCAGACATTGAGATTTATGTGGACGGGATTGCTACCATGCAGATTCAAAACCTCAATGCACTTGTCGATACCGTCCGGCATGAAATCATTGAACGGTATCGCCCAGGCGAAGATGACCCGCATTTGAAAGTGCTGCAAGCCGCCTATATCAGTGATGATGAGTATTTCAGTCACATGGTTCTGGATGACCTCAACCTGATTATCCGGGATATTCGGGAAGCCCACAAAAAGGACAGTGAGAGTGCGCCCCAGACCACCGTTGCCGATGAATTGAAAGAAAATCTCGAAGCAGTCGAAAATTTCAAGGGCAGCCGGGATGAAAAGCTGGTTGTCCTTTACTGCAAGCAGCTTGGTATCAACTATAAAAATCTGTCAGACGAAGAATTTCGCTGGCTGATTCGGATTCTCAAAAAATCAAAGAAAATGGGAACGCCTATCAGCCAGAGGAAAAAACGGTAAAGGAAAACCGCTGTTGCATGGTTTGTTGGATTCCATGTAGCAGCGGTTTGTGCTGTGGTTATTATTTCATTCGTTTTCTTAATATCCGGCGATAATTTGTTTCTCCCTTTGGTGCGTCCTGTATAATTTCCAACACACCATCTTCAAGCATTTTATCAATGCGATTGGAAATCCATACATCACTAATTCCAAGTTGATATTTTCCTAAAACATTACCTATGACAATAGCCATTTTGAATTGCTCTGGCTGTTCCGCAATTTCACGAAGAATGAAACTATCATATATATCTTCTGAAACGCTTTGCAATTTACCATTTAACATTGCACGCAAAGGTGCATTTTCATTTTGAAGTTGATTCCATTTCATAGTACAAGCTGAAAGAAATACAGGATTAGCTTTCTCTTGTAGAGTTATATAGTTTCCCCATTCGCCAGGAGAGACCTCGCCCCATGCTATTTTGGATGTCATAGTATTTTCTTTTCCATATTCCCATGTAGGTAACTTAACCAAATAAATTGTTGTCTGGCAGTTTAATGGTTGAAGTTGTTTCATAAGCCAATACATACCACAAAGCTCATCTGGATTATAGCTATACCAAATGCGAATTTCTTCCCCAGCTACATATCGTTCAATCACTGAGGTCAATGTAGTTTTAATTTTCTGTATTTTTTCTTCAACCTGATAATCTAAATCCTCTACAAAGCAGACAGACAGCATTTTCTTGAAAATATTTTTCCGCTGTTCGCCAATTCCATTATCAGAAATATCTCCCACACTAAGAACCATATCAAAACAATAAACATCACTGCTCTTGCCTCCCAATGGAATAGCATTCTCCCAAGCAATGCGTTCTTGTTCCTGTGCTTGAAGCTGTGCCTTTTTCATTTCATCTGAAGATGGAACACTCCCGTCTTCGTGCCTCATAAATATTGAAACAGCACTTCCTCTATACTTTCCCTTGCCGTAAGTTTGGGCAATTTTCAAACTTCCACAGGCACTTTCACCAAATACAATTTCAATCATCTTATATACCTCCGATTTAATTGCTCCCGTTATGAATAAATCATCTCATACAAAACAATTTCTTCTGCCCTGTTGTGAATGTTATTGCAACGCTGCACCCATTCCATTTGTCGGGTACACTTCAATTCCTCTGTCACGCCCTCGGTAGCTTTCATCTGCTCCATGATAGTGTCTAACCGTTTTTGTGCCTGTTCATTCAGGTCTGCAAGATATGTCAACAATTCTCCGGTCAGTATCAATGTATTCAATCTGGCTGGGTGGACTTCTCTTAAATATTCCCGGTGCATTCGTCCGTACTTTCCGATAGGGCGGTGTTCCTCCGGCAGTTTCAAGCCTGGAATGTAGTAATCTCCGACAAGGATATAATCAATTCCGTTTTCCGTTATTCTTGGTTTCAATTCGCTCATGTTCCTTACCTCCTGTGGAAGCAGGCTCGTCTGGTACTAACTCAATTACATCGGTAATCTCACAATTCAGCGTTTCGCAGATACGGGCTAATGTGTCCATGCTGATGTGCTTTCCCTCTTTGCTCATGTTGGCAATCATATTCGTTGTCATACCAGCGGCAAGCCTTAAATCTTCTTTTCTCATATCACGCTCTAACAGTGTGTGCCAGAGTGGTTTATAGCTGATGTGCATATTATTTTCCTGCCTTTCTATCCATACCACCGGGGCGGTTGCCCCGGCAGGAACTTTTCTCTTATTATAACACCAATCTTGTGAAATCACAATTTATTCTTGTAGCCTGCCGCTGATACCGTCTGGATTGGTTTTTCCTTTCTTTTTGTTCCCTTTAATTAGCCATGAACTGCTTCATGCCCTGGGACTTTGCGCCGGGGTTATCGTTGCCGTAGCCCTCAAGCAGATTGATTGCACCCCAGATGCCAAGACCTGCGCCCAGAGCGATAACGAGAGTCTGAAGAACGGTTACTGCGCTATTGAAAAATGCCATAATATTTTCCTCCTAAAATTTGAAATTGTTTTGAGAATAGAAAAAGCCCTCCGTACTACCGGCATCAAAACCGGACGGAAGGCTTAGTTTACGAGAATCTTTTCAAGGAACTCCTCGACGGTTATCACGCCAAGTTTCTGTTCCATTCTGCTTCTTGCATATTCAGTTTCACAATCATATATATCACCACCACCTTTCATAAGAAACAGCCAATACATTGACTGCAACAAATCTTCACGAGAAGCACAGATTGTCGGTGAAAAAACGACAGGTGAAACCTTCAGAACCTCTGCGAGTTTCGCTGTGGTTTCTGCATTAGGGGTTCGAGCGTTTTTCTCATACTGAGCAATACGGACATCCGCTGTTTTCTCGGAATACCCCATCAGGAGTCCAAGCTCTTTCTGGGTAAGGCGGCGAAATCGTCTAACGAACTTCAATCGCTGCCCAATAGAGGTATCCGTGATCCACCAAGTCATTTTTTTTACACCTCGCTTTCTGCAAATTCTCGATATACAACCTCATTTTTTGCTCTGCGCTTGCCTACGGCTTCACTGGGAGCAAGGTCAGGGTAGGTTGCCTGCACTTTCTGTCTGCTTCTGCGGACAGTTTCAAACCCCGGAAAGCTGCGTCTATCCAGTTCCTTCAAAAACACAGGAACCGTCATGGCATGAATGTCGATGCCACGCAGACCGGAATAGTGTTCCAGTACCATCAGGTACAAATGATTGTCGGTATTTCTTGCCTTGTGGTCGTGTTCCAAGATGTTCTTAACCAGGGCAGATACCGTTTTCAGATTTTCCAAACAGAAACCTCCTTAATCCGCATCGACTACCACAAACTCATCACCTGCCTTGAGCTTCAACCTTCGACTCAGAAACTGCTCAATGTTGAACTCATTTCTCTTATCAAAGTCTGATGTGTACTTATAATTGGGGTGCTGCGTCAGATCGTACTTGTCAGAAAGAAACGGTCTGACACCACGCAACTGCAAAATACACTTGCTGCCATCCAGAACCGCAAGCTCATCTACGCTCGCAAGGTCTTTGCCTAACTTCTGATAATTCAAGCCGTAAGACGGGCTGTTACCTCTGGTGTTGGAGGTGTTGTAGGTGTCGATAGTTTCTTTTCCCAATGCCTGATTCAGTTCTTTGAGCGTGGTTGGCTCAGAACCACCCAGGAAAATTCGGGAATCCATGTTGCCGATGATGGTATCGGCATTGTCTTTATAAATGGCTTTCAGCTGTGATTGTGCCTGGAGAACAAGGCAAGCCGATATTTCACGGCTTCGGATTGTCGCTACCAGTTTTTCCAGATTGGGAATCTGACCGATGTTTGCCATCTCATCAATCAAGCAGCGCACATGAACCGGCAGTCTGCCGCCGTACACATCATCTGCTTTCTCGCACAACAAGTTGAACAGCTGTGTGTAAATCATGGAGATCAAAAAATTAAACGTCGCATCCGTATCTGACATAATCAGAAAGAGCGCCGTTTTCTTATCTCCGAGAGTATCCAACTGCAACTCGTCATAGGCAGTCACATCTCTGACCTCCTGAATATCAAAAGGAGCCAGACGAGCGCCGCAGGAAATCAAAATCGACTTAGCGGTCTTGCCGGCAGCCAGCTTGTATTTTTTATACTGACGGACTGCAAAGTGATTCGGCTTTTTCTTTTCCAGGGCTTCAAACATCAGATCCACCGGGTTCTGGAACTCCTCATCATCTTCCCGCACCTCCATTGCGTTCAGGAACTCAATCAGGGTGGAGAAATTCTGTTCCTCAACCGGAGCTTCATAGTGGATATATCCGATCAAGGCACAGTAGAGCAGCGTTTCCGCCTTCGTCCAGAACTCATCACCGGCTTTTCCATCACCCTTTGTGTTGGCAATCAGCGTTGTCACCAGTTTCAGAATGTCTTTTTCTGAATGGATATAGGCAAATGGGTTATAGTGCATCGACTTCTGAAAGTTGATGGTGTTGAAAATCTTGATGGTGTAGCCATGCTTCAAAAGGGCGTTGCCGCACTCAATCACGATGCTGCCTTTGGGCTGCATTTTGTCAAGATAAAAAATCAAGAT
>NZ_QUEN01000015.1:0-37860 GCF_003478175.1 Faecalibacterium sp. OF03-6AC
GAAATCCCGGACAGCAGTTGGTCGGCAGATTTAGAGGCAGGCAGTGATTTCAAAGAGGGCGATGCCCGGTGCAGTGTCCGTGTGTTTGAACGGTACAGCATGATGGGCGGCAACCGCCTGAGTCTGACACTGACCATGTTCCAGAATGGAGATAGCCCGATTCGGCTGTCTGCAATTACAGCGGGCGGCAGTCAAGCGGTGTTCTTCAAGGTGAACACCCTCGGAGAAGAATCTTTTCTGGACGATGTAAAGGACCTGCTGGAAGAAATTTTGGAGGAATAAGATGTTTTACGCTGGAATTGATCTGCTGTTCAGTATCCTGTTTCCCATCCTGTTCCTTGTGGTTTTGGGCATGATCCTGTGTGCCATCATCGGAAATATCAGCACATGGAATAAGAACAACCATTCACCGCGGCTGACCGTTCCGGCAACGGTGGTGGCAAAGCGCACGGAAGTTTCTCGCCACCATACGGACAATACGATGATGCATACGTTCACGACCTATTATGTGACCTTTCAGGTGGAAAGCGGCGACCGCATGGAACTTACCGTAAGTGGTTCGGACTACGGAATGCTTGTGGAGGGCGACATTGGAAAGCTGAGTTTTCAGGGCACCCGCTATCTTGGGTTCGAGCGGAACTAAGCGTTCTCCTACATTATATAGTAAGGAGTACTGTATGAACGATCTGTTTATCCAAGGGCTGACCATCGACTGGAACAGAGTTCGCCCATACAATTATGTTCGTCAGATTCCTGCCATCAGTGGAATCGACACTTTTACATTCCATAAGCCCATTACGTTCTTTGTTGGCGAAAATGGAAGTGGAAAATCTACGCTTCTGGAAGCAATCGCTGTTGCTTACGGCTTCAACGCAGAGGGTGGAACGAAGAACTATTCATTTTCCACATACAACTCCCATTCGGAACTATGTGAGGCTATGACGATTTCCAAGGGGTATCGCAGACCAAAGTTCGGGTATTTTCTCCGAGCAGAGAGTTTCTATAATGTAGCCACCAAGGAAATCGACTATTCCGATGACGATCATCCCTCCAAAGGCTATCACCAAAAATCACACGGTGAAAGTTTCCTCGCCATTGCGCAGGACTACATGGGTGCAGATGGAGTCTATATTTTTGACGAGCCGGAAGCCGCTTTATCCCCGCAGCGGCAGCTCACGTTACTGATCAACATTTATCGGTGTGCCCAAGAAGGGGCGCAATTCATTATCGTATCACATTCACCCATTCTCCTCGGAATGCCTGATGCTGAGATTTTTAGCTTCGACAATGGCACGATTCATCCTTGTCAGTATGAAGATACGGACAGCTACGTTATCACCAAAACATTTGTAAATAATCGGCAGCATTTTTTGAACCAGCTTCTGAATGAAGAAACGTAATTCCGGGAAAGGACATTCCATATGAATGATTCTACGTTGAAAGAGCTTTGGCAGCAGGTCGCTGAAAAGAAAAGCTGCGAAGCAAAGCAGAAAGAACTGACCGCCCAGAGAGATACGCTTGCTGACCGCCTGAAAATGCTGGAAAAATCCAAGCTGGCAGAGCAGGCTGATGTGGACCGTCTGGAGGGACACAGCCTTGCCGCATTTTTCTATCAGGTCATCGGAAAGATGGATGAAAAGCTGGACAAAGAACGGCAGGAAGCCTATGCAGCCCGTGTCAAGTACGATGCGGCTCTCCATGACCTTTCTTCCGTTGATGCTGATTTAGCACAAATTCAAAATAGGTTGGCACGGCTGTCCGATTGCGAAAGGCAGTATCAAGCTGCTCTTTCCGAAAAAATCAAAAGCATCAAAGCATCTGCCCACCCTGCCGCACAGCAGGTTGCGGAAAGCGAAAGCCGTATTGCCGCGCTGAAAGTCCAAAAACGGGAGCTGCTGGAAGCTATCAACGCCGGAAAGACCGCCCTGCATACGGTCAATGAAGTTCTGGAAACCCTCGACAATGCCGAGGGCTGGAGTACATGGGACGTAATGGGCGGCGGTTTGATGGCCGATCTTGCCAAGTATGAGGAACTGGACGATGCACAGGAACAAATCGAACAGCTCCAAGTGGAACTGCGGCGGTTCAAAACTGAACTTTCCGATGTTGAAATCACCGCAGACCTTCAGGTTACGGTGGACAGCTTTTTGAAATTTGCGGATTTCTTCTTTGACGGCCTCTTTGCAGACTGGGCAGTTCTGGATCACATCAATCAGGCACAGAGCAGGGTGGAAAACACCAAGGGTCAAATCAAGCGAGTCCTCGCACTTCTGAAAAAGATGCGCGAAGATATTGACGTCCAAATCGCTGACGAAAAAGAAAAACAGGAGCAGCTTGCGGTGGAAACCGAACTGTAGGTTTGGAGTGTCTGTGTATGAAACGAAAATTCCCAAAGATTTTGGATGTCGCTATTCATTCCATAAATCTTATTCTTATCAATTATGCGCTATCGAATATGATGGCTTTTTTTCGGAGCAGCCTCCTTTACATTTTGTTTTTCACCTCTGAAATGTGGGTCTTTGTCCAATACCGAAAAAATATTGAAGAATTGAGCGACAGTAAAGCTCTTGCAAATCTTCTGCTGATAATCTGTGTTGCTATCGAAATCGGGCTTTTGTATTTCTTTGGGATTGTTTCTGGCGAACTGATTCCATTTAAGATCAAGTGGTGAAATCAAATCTTTTAGTGTACTATTGATTAGGAGACGCTGATATGAAATGTCCTATTTGTGGAGAAGAAATGCTTGCGGGAGGATTGATTTCCGCTGGTATCTCAGTTGGGTGGGTTCCAAAAGACGAGTTTGATAAAAAAGGACTTAGAAGAATTTCCTATCAGGAATGGCACAGTATTGGCAATTCCAGCATTTTATTAGGACAGACAAAGATACCAAACGCTTTTCTATGCAAAAAATACAATAAAGTCATTGGCGTGTTTGATGTTCGCAAAACATTTTCTCATTATGAAGCTGTAACTTTATAGATTAAGGAGATGAATTCTCATGAGTTATGGATGGGCAACTGTTTTCACTTTAGCGGCATGGTTTGCAGGGCTTGTGATTGATGTAAATGTGCGGGTCGGCGACCTCGGTTTACGAACCGTGCTTCCCGTCATCGTGATGGGGTGCTGCGTTATGAAGTACATAAAGGACAATAGCAAATAATCTTATCTCAATACACTTTCCAGCGGGCAACCCCAAAATGGTTGCCCGCTATTTTTATACCCTAAAATCTAAAAAAGGAGGCAAAAATGCCAAGCAAAACCGAAGAATATCTCGCCCTTGCCCAGCGCACGGCCAACGGCCTGACCCGGTATTGGGAAAGCTGGACGGACTACCTGACCACCGCATCCCGGCTGTACAAGTACCCTTTTGCCGACCAGCTCATGATCTACGCCCAGCGCCCGGATGCCACCGCCTGCGCCGACTTCGACATCTGGAACAATCGGATGAACCGCTATGTGCGCCGAGGTGCCAAGGGCATCGCTCTGCTGGACGAATCCAGCGGCTTCCCCCGGCTGCACTACGTCTTTGACGTAAGCGACACCGGGGTGCGCCGCAATTCCCGTGACCCGGAGGTGTGGCAGCTCGGTCCCGATTTGGTGCAGCCGGTTTCGGAAATGTTGAGCAAGACCTACGGCATCAGCGGCGAGCGTGTCAGCCAGCAGCTTGCGGATGTTGCGGGGAAACTGGTGGCGGATTACTGGGACAACAACGGCGGGGACATTCGTGCCATCGTTGACGGTTCGCTCTTGATGGATTATGATGAAGCCGGGGTGGAGATGCAGTTCAAGTCTGCCGCCGCCATCAGCGTCACCTACACGCTGCTGGAACGCTGCGGCATTGAGCCTGCCGGGTGGTTCGACAAGGACGATTTTCAGGCAATCTACAATTTTTCCACCCCGGATAGTGTCTACGCCCTCGGCGCAGCCGTCAGCGACATGAGCCGGGAGGTGCTGCGTAACATCGAGCGCACCGTAAAAACAACCATTCGCCGCCGCAATGCAGAAAGGAGCCAATATGAATACGAACAGCAGGAACGTGACTTACTCGACCGTCGGGGACTACCAGCTCCCGAACCTAACCCTGAACCAGCCCCGGAAGCCGCTGGGCAAGTACGGCAGGCTGCGCCGGACGTACCTGATGCAGTATCGCCCGGTACTGTACAATTCGATGCTCCTGAACGGGACGCTGTACCCGCATCTGATGGAACTGGAGCAGACAGCAGAGAGCCGGATGCAGCAGACCATGGAGCAGCTTCTGAAGCAGGACCCAGCCCCGGACAAAGCGCAGGACCAACTGATGTGGGTGCAGCACATGAACAGTCTGAAAGCGCAGGCAGAGGAACTGGTGATGACGGAGCTGATCTACAGCTAAGTTTTCTGGATGCGAACATCCCCACCGAAGCCCAGCAAATTGAGAAGATCGACCAAGCGGAGAGCGAAAAAACGCCCTCCGCTTTTGTTTTGTCGCAGGCTGAAATTGAGAACGAGCTGCGGCGGCATGGTTCAGGGTTTACAGGCGGCAAACAGCGCATTATTGCGCTGTACCAGACCCAGCCTGACCGCAAACTCTGTGCCAAAGCACTGGCAAAGGAGTACGGCATCGGTGGGCACTCCCACGATTATCTGGATGGCAGTCGAGGCTTCGTCAACCACGACTGGAAGGGTCTGGAATTTGTTCATTATCCCGACCACCAGAAAATCACCCTGAAATGGGCGCAGGTGGAAAAGTATATCGACCTTATGATTCAGTCCGACCGCTATCTGACAGATGAGGAAAAGGAACAGCGTGCTACCAGACAGGAAGCATCCAACTACAATGTCGGGGATGAAGTTGTGGTAGACCTGCCCACCAGAACGATTGAAGGTACCATCGGCTATGTTGGCGAAACCGATGTGCGCATCGACACCAGTGCGCACGGGCAGTCTTGGGACAATGAGGTTATTAACAAGCAGCAGTTTGAGCAGGGGCTGCGACAGAGTGCGACTGCTCAGCGTGTGGATAAAATGCTGGCGCAGGCAGAAGCCATCGCCAAGGAATCCGAAGTGCCTGAATACGAACGTTTCTCTGTCCGAAAAGTCGTTGACGGTAAAATGCCGCTTTTTGCTATCTGGGATGATCTTTATGATGACTACTATGAAACCAATCACGCCGTTCCACAGTTTTCTAACGAGAAGCAGGCAGAATCTTATCTGGAAAATCTGAAAAAAGAAGTTGCAGACAGAGAAGCCGCCGAGTGGCTCAAAGTCGAACACGCAAAATTTTTAGCAGACAAGGACGAGCCGGAGCCGTCTGACGAAGAACTGGACGAACTGCCCATCTCTGCTGTAATGGACGGAGAGGTGCAGACCTTCCCGGATGCCGCTGCCTTGGATGAAGCCTTGAACGCTGCGCCTGCCGGGAACTTCCGCATCACAGACGACCATTTGGGCGAGGGCGGTGCAAAGCAGAAATATGCCCGGAACATCGAAGCCATCCGAACTCTGTTTCGTTTGGAGGAGGAGCACCGGGGTGCCACCGCCGAGGAACAGCAGGTGCTTTCACAGTATGTGGGCTGGGGCGGTCTGGCAGACGCTTTTGACCCCGGCAAAGATAGTTGGGCAAAGGAATACGCCGAACTGAAAGGGCTGCTCTCCGAGGACGAGTATGCCGCCGCACGTTCCAGCACCCTGAACGCCCACTACACCAGCCCCACCGTGATCCGTGGTATCTACGATGCGGTGGAGCGCATGGGTTTCCGCAGCGGTAACATTCTGGAACCTAGTATGGGCGTGGGCAACTTCTTCGGTATGCTGCCGGACACCATGCAGGACAGCCGTCTGTACGGCGTAGAGCTGGATTCCATCACCGGGCGCATCGCCAAAAAGCTGTACCCGCAGGCCGACATTACCGTGGCGGGCTTTGAGACCACAGACCGCCGTGATTTCTACGATCTGGCGGTGGGCAACGTGCCCTTCGGCAACTACAAGGTCAACGACAAGGCGTACAACAAGTTGGGATTCAGCATCCACAACTACTTTTTCGCCAAGGCCATTGACCAAGTGCGTCCGGGCGGCGTGGTGGCGTTCGTCACCAGCCGCTACACCATGGATAGCAAGGACAGCACCGCCCGCAAGCACATGGCAGAGCGTGCTGACCTGTTGGGAGCTATCCGTCTGCCGAATAATGCGTTCAAGGCAAACGCAGGCACGGATGTTGTGAGTGACATTATCTTTTTGCAGAAGCGTGACCGCCCTGCGGACATCGAACCTGCATGGGTGCAGCTTGGCAAGACCGAGGACGGCTTTGCCATCAACCAGTATTTCGTGGACCACCCGGAGATGATTCTGGGCGAACTGACCACCGAAAGCACCCAATACGGACGGGAGGAACTGACGGTTGCCCCCATCGAGGGCGCAGTGCTGGCCGACCAGCTTGCCGAAGCGGTACAGCATATTGAGGGCCAGTATGTTGAAGTCGAGGTGGAAACACCAGATGTTGCGGATGCAGAAGTCGAGCGCAAGACGCTCCCCGCTGACCCGGATGTAAAGAATTTCTCCTATGCCGTGGTGGACGGTGAGGTGTACTACCGAGAAAATTCGATTATGACGCAGGTGGAGTTGTCCGATAATGCCAAAGCCCGTGTCACCGGCATGGTGGAACTGCGGCAGATCGTCAACCAGCTGATTCAGGAGCAGCTGGACGATTACCCGGATGAGGACATTAAGGCAACCCAAGCAAAGCTGAACACAGCTTATGACGCTTTTACCGCAAAATACGGTCTGCTCAACGACCGCAAAAATGGGCGTTTGTTTGAGGATGATTCTTCCTACTATCTGCTCTGCTCTTTGGAAAATCTCGATGAGAATAAACAGCTCAAAAGCAAGGCGGATATG
The DNA here is from genome assembly GCF_003478175.1 of Faecalibacterium sp. OF03-6AC. Classification (NCBI taxonomy): domain Bacteria; kingdom Bacillati; phylum Bacillota; class Clostridia; order Eubacteriales; family Oscillospiraceae; genus Faecalibacterium; species Faecalibacterium sp. OF03-6AC. The sequence goes on from NZ_QUEN01000015.1 coordinate 6,874, forward strand.
TTCACCAAGCGAACGATTCGCTCGGAGCGCACCGTCACCAGCGTGGACACCCCCAGCGAAGCACTGGCAGTGTCCATTGGAGAACATGGCCGTGTTGATCTGCCCTATATGGCGAAACTTCTCGGCTCTCCCGGCGATTATGAGCGTATTACCACAGAGCTGCAAGGCGTGATTTTCAAAGACCCTTCTGCGGATGCAGATGAGCCGGAAGCAGGCTGGCAGACTGCGGACGAGTATCTTTCCGGCAATGTGCGGAATAAACTGCGCATGGCTCAGCTTGCCGCTGAAAGCCACCCGGAGTTCAAGATCAATGTGGAGGCTTTGACCAAAGCGCAGCCGAAGGACCTTGAAGCATCAGAAATCGACATCCGACTGGGTGCCACATGGCTGAATCCCGCCATTGTGCAGCAGTTTATGATGGAGACTTTTCAGCCGCCCTACCGCATCCGCTATAACAACCTGATCCAAGTCCGCTACTCTCCATTTACGTCCGAATGGCGCATCGGCAACAAATCTGCCGCCGGAATGTATGATATCATGTCCACCGAAACCTACGGCACCCACCGGGCCAACGCCTACAAGATTTTGGAGGACACCTTGAATTTGCGGGACTGCCGCATTTATGATACCATTGAGGAGGATGGTAAAGAGCGGCGTGTCCTGAACCAGAAGGAGACGATGCTTGCCCAGCAGAAGCAGCAGGCCATCAAGGATACCTTTGCAGGCTGGGTTTGGCAAGACCCGCAGCGGCGGAATCTGCTGGTGAAGCAGTATAACGAGTTGTTCAATAGTACCCGGCCCCGCGAGTATGACGGAAGCCATATCCATTTTGTCGGTATGAACCCGGAGGTCAATCTGCAGGAACATCAGCGCAATGCAGTTGCTCATGTGCTTTATGGTGGGAACACCCTGCTCGCCCACGAGGTGGGTGCCGGCAAAAGTTTTGAGATGGCAGCTTCGGCAATGGAATCTAAGCGTTTGGGCCTGTGTCAGAAAAGCCTGTTCGTGGTACCCAACCATCTGACCGAGCAGTGGGCCAGCGAGTTCCTGCGGCTATACCCCAATGCAAAGCTGCTCGTTACCAGCAAGAAAGACTTTGAACCCGCCAATCGAAAGCGTTTTTGCGCCCGCATCGCAACCGGCGACTACGATGCCGTCATTATCGGCCACTCGCAGTTTGAGAAAATCCCTCTTTCTGCGGAACGGCAGGCACGGATCATCGAAGATCAGATCGAGGAAATCGAAAAAGCCATTGCAGAGGCCAAAGAACAGTCCGGTGAGCATTTTACCGTGAAACAGATGGAAAAGACACGGAAAACACTGGAGGTGAAACTGAAAAAGCTACAGTCCACCGACCGCAAGGATGATGTGGTCACATTTGAACAATTAGGCGTAGATAGGTTATTTGTGGACGAGAGCCAGAACTACAAGAACCTATATCTTTACACCAAGATGCGCAATGTTGCTGGCCTTTCTACCTCCGAAGCACAGAAGTCCAGCGATATGTTCGGCAAGTGTCGTTATCTGGATGAAGTGACTGGCGGGCGCGGCGTGATTTTCGCAACGGGAACGCCCATCAGCAACTCCATGACGGAAATGTACACACTGATGCGCTATTTGCAGTACAGCACTCTCCAGCAGAAACAACTGACCCACTTTGATGCATGGGCTTCTACGTTTGGCGAGACCACCACGGCCATTGAGCTTGCGCCGGAAGGAACCGGCTACCGTGCGCGCACACGTTTTGCCAAGTTCTTTAATCTGCCGGAGCTGATGAATATGTTCAAGGAGGCAGCGGACATCAAGACTTCCGACCAGTTGCATCTGCCTGTTCCGGAAGCCAAGTTTGAAACTGTCGTGGTCAAACCCTCGGAGATCCAGCAGGACATGGTGAAATCCCTGAGCGAACGTGCTGCTGAGGTGCATAGCGGTGCGGTTGACCCCTCGGTGGACAATATGCTGAAGATCACCTCGGACGGACGTAAAACCGGCCTTGACCAGCGGCTGATGAATCCGCTCACCCCGGATGACCCGGACAGCAAGCTGAATGCCTGCGTCGACAATGTTCTGCGTATCTGGAACGAAACCAAAGAGGATAATCTGACGCAGCTGATTTTCTGCGATATGTCCACGCCCAAGGGAGACGGCTCGTTCAATGTCTACGATGATATTCGCACAAAGCTGCTTGCCGCCGGGGTGCCGGAATCGGAGGTCGAGTTCATCCACAACGCTGATACTGAAGGTAAGAAAGCGGATTTGTTCTCCAAAGTCCGCAGCGGCAAGGTGCGTGTCCTGCTGGGCAGCACTGCAAAGATGGGCGCAGGCACCAATGTCCAGACCCTGCTGGTGGCCGTGCATCATCTGGATGTAGGCTGGCGACCGTCCGATATGACCCAACGCAACGGCCGAATCATCCGTCAGGGCAACAAAAACAAACAAGTTTACGTCTATAATTACGTCACGGAGGGGACATTCGACGCCTACCTCTGGCAAACGCTGGAAAACAAGCAGAAGTTTATTTCGCAGATCATGACGAGCAAATCTCCGATGCGCTCCTGTGATGATGTGGATGAGCAGGCTCTTTCGTATGCCGAGGTCAAGGCCCTATGCGCAGGCGACCCGCGCATCCGGGAAAAGATGGATCTGGATGTGCAGGTAGCAAAGCTCAAGGTGCTGCGCTCGGATTACCAGAACCAGAAATATCGTCTGGAAGATAAGCTGCTCAAGCATTACCCGGAGGAAATTCAGAAAGCGAAGAACCGTATTGCGGCTCTGAAAAACGATGCCCAAATCGCAGACGCACACCCGCAGGATAAGGAGAACTTCTGCGGCATGACGATCAAGGGCATGGTGTTCGATGAGAAAAAAGCCGCTGGTGAGCGGCTGATGCTCGCCTGCAAGGAGATGCCGAATGCGGATATGATGCTGCTGGGCACCTATCGCGGCTTTGAGCTGAACATTCGCTTTGACAGTTTCAAGAATGAGCATCAAATCGTTCTCCGCGGCGAGCTGAGTTATCCGGTACCGCTGGGCGATGACCCTCGCGGCAACATCGTCCGTCTGGACAATGCCATCGGCAATTTTGCCGACCGCATTGCCGATGCTGATGCCGCACTGGATTCTCTGGAACAGCAGAAGCAGGCCGCAGAGGTTGAAATCGCCAAGCCGTTTGCGCAGGAGGAAGAACTGCAAACCAAATCTGCCCGCCTTGCAGAATTGGATGCGCTGTTGAACATGGAGCATCAGTCCAGCCGGACAGAACCCGAAGCGGAAGAAAAGCCGGATGCCCGCCCCTCTGTGCTGGCAGCTCTGGAAGAAAAGGCTGATAAAGTGGAGCCTGTCCGACCATTCAAATCTTACTTGGATAAGGATGGTGATGCCCGGTGACGGAGCACCGTGACCAGCAGATCCATTTTCGTGTCAGCAAAGTCGAACTGGAACGCATTCGTCAGAAGATGGAAAGTTGCGGTATTTTGAGCATTGGCTCTTATCTGCGAAAAATGGCTCTGGATGGTTACTGCCTGAATCTTGATTTACCACAGCTGCGTCGGATGGCGTACCTTCTTCAGAATTGCAGCAACAACCTGAATCAGGTGGCGAAACGGGCCAGTGAAAGCGGGCAGCTCTATGCCGCCGATTTAGAGGACTTGCGTAGTCGGTTGGATGAGCTGATAGCTATTGGCAAGCAACTTCTCGCCAAACTCACCGAACTCTAAAAAATTTCCCGCAGTAGGAGGCTGCGGGTTTACATAACGGTTGACACCCTTGCAAGGCAAGGGGCGATACCTTTATAATAGGGGCGAAAAAGAAAGGCTGGTGTTTGATATGAGGTTTTTATTCAAGATGATGCTTGCCCCGATCTCTCTGTTCGTGGCTTTTCTGGCTCTGATGGCAAAGTGGCTGCTTACTCTGTCCAGCTATGTTGTCGCGCCGTTGATGCTGTATATCTTTGGCTGCGGCATCTACACCGTCTACCGCCAGACTTGGGATCAATTTCTGATTCTGCTGGTTGCCGAATTTCTCTGCTTTGTCCTTTTTGTCGGCGCAACTGCAATGGTGGAGGGCGTTGAGAAATTCAGCGGTTGGCTCCGGGACCTGATTTGATTTTGAATCTTCTTGCCGCCTTCGGGCGGCTTTTTCATTTAGGAGGTGATCTGCTCTGGCTGCTACTCGTCTGATCGCACTGCATCAGCACAAAGGAAAATCTATCGCCGCCTGCCTGAAAGACCGCACTGATTATGCGCAGAATCCCGACAAGACTGAAAAAGGCGAACTTGTCAGCAGCTATCAATGCAGCCCGCTTACTGTGGACGAGGAGTTCATGCTCACAAAAAAGCTGTACGAGCAGGCCACCGGGCGCAGCCAAAAAAGTAACATTATCGCCTATCAGATACGGCAATCTTTCCGACCTGGTGAAATTACGGCTGAAGAAGCAAACCGCATCGGTTATGAGTTGGCCTCCCGGTTTCTGAAAGGCAAACACGCTTTTATCGTTGCAACGCATACCGATCGGGAACACATTCACAATCACATTATCTATAACTCGACCACTCTGGACGGCACAAGAAAATTCCGGGATTTTTTCTTTTCCGGTCTGGCAGTGCAGCGGTTGAGCGACCTGATTTGTCTGGAGCATCAGCTGTCAGTCATTGAAAAGAAGCCTTACCGGGAACGGCAGAAGCGCATCACTTACCCACCAAAGGAGAGCAACCGCGACCGGCTGTGCAGTGTAATCGACGAGATTTTGCAGCAGAAGCCCACCGACTACGAAGATTTTCTGCAAAAGCTGGAACAGCAGGGCTATGAAATCAAACGCGGCAAATACACTTCCGTTAAAGGCGCACGGCAGAAACGCTTTATCCGGTTAAAGACACTGGGTGCCGGGTACAGCGAGGATGAAATCAAAGCAGTCATTGCCGGAAAAGCCGAACACCGCCCACATCAGAAGCAACCTCCCAAAGAGCAGCCGTTCCAGTTGCTGGTTGACATTCAAGCAAAACTTGCCGAGGGCAAAGGTGGAGGCTACGAACGCTGGGCGAAGAAGTACAACTTGAAAGAGATGTCCAAAACGCTGATTTTTTTGCAGGAGCAGAAAATCGGCAGTGCGGATGACCTGAAAGAGCGTGCTGATGCTGCACTTTCTCGCTATCACAAACTGGGCGATTCCATCAAGGCCGCCGAGAAGCGTATGGCAGAAATCGCCGTCCTCCGGGCGCACATCGTCAACTATGCCAAGACCCGGCCTGTATACGATGCTTACCGCAAATCCGGGTACAGCTCCAAATTTTTGGAAGCGCACCGGGAAGAAGTCACGCTGCATAAGACGGCGAAAGCCGCTTTCAATGAATCCGGCCTGAAAAAGCTGCCCAAAGTGAAAGACCTGAATGCAGAGTATTCGGCTTTGCTCACCAAGAAAAAAGCACTCTACCCAGAGTACCGAAAGACACGGGATGAGATGCAGGAAATCGTAAAAGCACAGAAGAATGTGGAACTGTTCTTTGCGGAGGAAAAGGACTCCAAGCAAGTCGAGCAGATCCGATAAAACAGTCCCTGAGAACTTTGCCGCTTATCCGGCAGGGTTCTCAGGGTCTTTTTTGCTTATTGCTCAGTCTGTACTTGGAACGGCTTTTCCGGCAGTTTCAATTTGTTTGGCAACCATATTTTCCAATTCCCCCGTAATCGTTGCACAATTTGCAACACGATAATTCCAGAAGTAAGAAACGCCTTCACACTCCTCAACGGACAAATCGCTGTTGACCAAAAGCAGTCGGTCGGAGGTTACTTTCAGCTTTTCGCACAGAGCAGCATATTTTCCATAATCAATGCTTCGGCTGGACGATTTGGCTTCCACCCAGAAGAATTTTCCGTTGATGGAAAACGCAACATCCAGTTCATGCGTGCTCCCTGCGGATGCCGCTTCTGAAAGAATCACATTGGAGCAAAGCGAAACTTCTGCGCCCTGCTCCTCCTGATAGCGATTCAAAATCTGCTGAACCTGATGCTCCACAAAAAGTTCCAGCCACTTCCCGCTCAGGAAATGCCGGACAGTCTCATTTTGCGCAAGCTCATAGACGATATTCTGCGGATAGATCACAATGGATGCAAAAAGTCCCATTTTATCCCACGTCTGAGCGATTTCCGAAAGTGTGGCAAACGAATTCTTGGAAGTACCCTTTGGGATACGAAACGAAAAAGAGCCGTCACTCTGCATATGTGTCCGAATAAACTGCAAGAAATCCACCACTACCGGGTCGCAAAGAGCTTCGCCTGTTTTCCATGCCATCCGCTGAACGGCAATCGGCGGAAGTTTTTTCGGTACGACCTGCTGAACGATTCTATACCCACAGCGTTCCAGATGCTCCAATGCGGTCAAAGGCTTCGGAGGGATTTTTTCTTTAACTTCGGACTTTTCTGCACCGGATGTATTCTCAGTCAGATAGTTAAACTTCCATCCGTATTCCCAAGCAGGCGAACGGGTCAACACACCAACTGCATGAAATCCGCTGTCCGGTTCCTCCATCGGAAATGTGATTTTGTTCTTTTGGATATTGATTTGGAGCGTTTTATTTTTCAGCGCTATCTGATAAGCGTCAAGAAGGAATTCCTTTCCCTTATATGTCAGCTCACTGGAACTATTTGCAGAAAGGCCAGCATTTTTTGCCAAAGAGAGAAGCAGACAGGTCGCTTTGGGCAGCTCAAGGATATGCTCCATCTGCGCAGTGTCCGGAATCACTTCCGCATTTGCGTTATCGGGCTGCGGCAATTCGTCTGCCGGAGTCTCCTTTGCTGGTGCAGAAACTTCGGGTGTCATTTTTGAAGCAGCCTCAGATTTTCCAGACTTGGGCAAAGGTTTCGGCTCCGTATAGACCTCAGCAATAAATAATTCATAGGAATCGATGCACGAAAGTTTTCCTGCCGCTGCAAGTCCCACATAAATCGCAGCCGCCCGTGAGGAATCGCCATAATACTTTTTAGAATCCGCTGCGGCAGCAATATCAGAAAAAGCATTATATCTGCTCAGCGGCTCCGCCTTTTCCGGGAACTGCTTCAACGCACGGCAGTAGAGCCACTCAAAGAACGAATCCATGTACGGCTCTGTCGGATACTCGTTTCCTTCCAGAGAGTAACGTAGCAGCTCTCCACTGGTTCGCAGCCGAGTGTCCTTATGGACTTTGGGTGGCTCACAGGTCAGAAGGTCAGCGAATGGCCCACCATGTTCAAACACTTTGGTGGCTTCAAAAACCGTGCTGATGGGTACATCCTGCGCAACAGAATCCAGATGCAGCAAAAGCCGCAGAGAAGAAACAGCTTCACCCTCCGGCTGAACGGATGCAGAGCTGACTTCCAGAATCGAAACATCAGGGTCTGTTGTATGGACGGCATCATGGACGGCACGGATATTCTGCCGCTTGCTGCCTTTTATCCATGTGAATGTCACCGGCTGTTCTCTGCAATAGGGATAGCCGGATATGGGAAAACAAATGGTTCGTGTTGCCATGAACACCTCCAACTTTTTAGGACAAACAAGTTTATGTAAATCAAGTATAGCACAATCCCGGATGTGCTGCATAGCACTATTTTCTGCTTCCGGGAATCCATCTGTGCAAAAAGTGCCGATACCACAGGCATCGGCACTCAGATTAAAAAGCATTTTTCAAAAATGTGCAGCCTGCATCCACTGGATGCAGAACACAAGGGGTTTGGGCACAGCCCAACAAGCATTTTGAATTTGATTTTTAGAAATCGGATTCAAAAATTGCAAGTTGGTACCAGCTTGCACTGCTTGCCACAACAATGCGTCCTTTTTGTCCGCAATTTGTAATTTTCAGATTGGAGAAAAACGCCATGGCAAAGACGAAGGCTGAAGAAAAAGCTCTCAACCTTGATTAGATTTTGTTTAACTGCCGGGATTATCTGCGCGCTGCGCGCAACTCCGGCTCGTTCTTTGAAAAGCGTGATATCCCCCGCAGTACAGCCCCGAAGTTCTCAAAAAGGTCATGGAACAGGTAGAGAACTTTGAGGAGAACAATTAAGCATTTTCTCGTTTTAACGTGGGATTAGATTGCTGTAGACCTTAATACAAAAAGATAGATAATGAAAATCTGGTGTCTGCTGGTACCAAAAAGCAGTTTGGCATCCTGAAAGACCTGATGAACCGCTCCGACGTGGATATCATCGTCAATGCCTGTGAAGCCCACCTCCACATTCCCATGGCCGATTTCGTAGTCTATGTAGTTGTAGCGGCTCCGGTCAAACCAGATCTGATAGGTCAGCCCGTTTTTCATTTTCTTTTTGAAGTCGCCCTTTTTCAGACGCTTCCAGCCCTTTTCCTCCAGGCCCAGGCCGTTCCACAGGTAGTCCAGAAGTTCCTGAATTATATCTGCCGGCCGTTTTTGTTCCACGGTCTCCACCCCCTGACGAATTCTCTTTAATAGTCAAGCAGGATAGGCACCTGCTGCTCCTCGGCAAACCGCATGGCCCGCCAGAACACGGAGAAGGCAAACTTGGCCAAGGATTGGGTGTCATACTGGGTGTGTTCCGGGATGTCTGCCTTGCTGTACTGTCCATCTGAGTCTACGGTTCCGTCTACCGGGTATCCCTCCGTGTCTGCCCAACCAAGGATAGTGTCCTCATCGGCCTGCCATGCCAGCTGGTTCAGCTTTTCCAGCTCCTTCCGCAGTCCGCCCAAGGTGGCGATCATCGTCTGATCATCGGTGGGCAGAGGGCCTTGGAATAGAAAGCTGTCGGTGAGGGGAAGCCACCAAGTCGCGCCCCGAAGCAGGGACCACACCCGCTCCTCGTCCGATGCAAGGCGGGCAATCAGGGGATGCTCCCCGAAGTCCCAGTCCTTCTCCACGGTGAGAGGCACCGGTTCCTCGTATGTATGACAGGCGGCCACCAGCAGCATAGCGCCAAAGGCATCCCAATCCGGCTTATCGGTGTAATAGGGCCGCTCGTTGTCCTCCGGCCATGGAGTGTAGTGCGGCTGGTTCGGCTGGGAAATGGCGGCTAAGATCTGATCCCGCCAGTCCTCCACTGCCGCCTGGATCTCAGCCGGGGACAGCTCCTCCTCGTTGTCGGCGGGTTCTCCATCCGGGGTGATCCGGTTAAAGGTGTATCCGTTTTCCTCCGCCCACTGCTGAACAACAGTTTTCCAGTTGTGAGAATAGTACCGGGTCAGCGGCCCGGCGTAAATATCAAGTCCCATAGCAATGTCTCCTTTTCTGTTATGCAGTCATTCTTTTGCTGGAGCGAACATCTGGTCAATCTTCTCCAGATCGTATTCCAAAATCCAGTCATGAAATTGATGATAGAGAGGCAATAGCAGCTTCTGTGAGCCGCCCAGCACATCCAGCCCACGGTCATCGTACAAATGGTAGAGGAACGGCCCCGGCCCAGCCAGATAGACGCTGGACACAAAGCCGTTCCAGCCGCCGATGTCCCCCAGAATGATTTCCCGAAGAAGCAGCTCTGGTTGAAAGCTGATCTTGCTGAGATCCCAGTAAAACTGCACTTGTGCATGGGTATCCCCATCTTCATCCTGCTCTGTGGCCGAAAGTTGTTCATCGGGAACTGGGAGGCCCACTCGCTGCCGGATAACGGTCAGCAGGGACTCGGCGGGTTCTTCATCGGGATACCCGTCGATCCGCAGAAGGTCCGGCACCGCCGGAAGTGCCCGATAGATCGCGGCGGCTCGGTCCAGCGCCCCCTGAACATAAGCGGGGTTGGTTTTCAGCTTCGCCGCACGCCTATCCAGATAGATTGGTTCCTCCCCGCCGATCTTAAAACGAATGCCCACCGGTGCATGGTAGAACAGAGGGTGTTCCAGCCCAGCCATGCCCAGATCATGTAAAATGTGTTCAAACCGCTTTGCCAGCATGGTATCCCTCCGTTCTCATGTCATTTCATACAGCAGAGCAGCATCGCCCTGCACCAGTTCCAGATGGGAGCGCAGCGTATTAAGCCCGCTTTGCACCGCCTCGGTGGGCAGATCCCAGTCCGGGGCAATTTCAGCGGCCAGCTCCGGGAGATCCTGCTCCCGCAGAGCTGCCAGCAGTTGAGACGCCAGCTCTCCCTCCAGCAGAGCGCAGTCCAGGGTGTCTTCCGTCTGGGGAGCAGGAAAACGGACATCCAGATCCAGTTCGCTCTCACACCAGTCCCAGATGGCCATATAGACCGCGCCGGAGCAGTCACCGTCGGACAACTCCTGCCGCTGGTTATTTTTTATCAGATAAAAGGACGCGATCTGTGACATGGTGGTTCCTCCTAAATGTTATTCGCTTCCATCAGCCCTTCGGCCTGCAACCGGATCACATAGAAAGCCCGCACCCAGTCCAGTTCCTGCTCCATGGAGTCCTCCAAAGCCAGCAGGCGGCGCTTGCCAAGCCTGCGATCCAGAAGGGCAAAGATACGGACAAGGGGATTCTCGCTGACAAGGCTTTTCTCGATGCTCTGGTTGTCAAAGATCCCAAACGCCTCATAGAACACCTTTTGGTCAAAGGTGCCCTGCTCCAGCGCATAGGCATGAGCCTGATTGATGGCCTCTTTTGCGGAGTCGTGATCTTTCAGCGTGGTGGAGCGCAAGTGATGAAATTTCGTCCACACATTTTCAAAATAGGTGTAGTAGTTGCTCCGCAGCACTTCCACGCCGTCCACACGAATGGCGGCCCGGCCCTCATGGTCGGCGCTTTTGCTGTAACTGGTGGCAAAATACTGGATGTGGCCCCGGAGTGCCGGGCACAGGTAGTCATTCTCCAATTTGTTCCGGATTCCACTCCAAGTGGATACTCTACTGTTTGACATAGGTGTTGTTTCCTTTCTGCTGATTCCTACTGCTTTTGGAGATACTCCCGGAAGCATTCGATGAACTCCCGATTCCGCTTAGGGACATCGAACCCCTTCCGATGGGGGAAGAACCCCTCCTGTTCCACATCGTCCAGCAGCTTGGGCAGATTGGAAAACCGGGCAAAGAATGGTAGTGCATAGTCCTGGATCTGCCCGGAAATTTCCTGGATAGAGCGTTCCCGCTCCAGCAGAGTAGATACCTCATAGCGGGGGAAGTCATCATACCGGTGGGTCAGCCGGGCGATGGAGGTACCCACGATACCATCATAGGTTTCCTCCGTCCCTTCCTGCTCACTGCGCCACTGGGCAATCACCGGGGAACTCACATCGAAGAAGGCAGTAAAAGTGGTGGAGCCAAAGCGGATGGAGGGGGAAAAGTAAAAGGAGAACACAAAGATGCCGTCTTTTTTGTAGATGTCATTTTTGCTCTTGCGGTATTTGTAGCCCAGCGGGTTCAAAGGCTCCGCGATCCGCTCACAGGTATAGACGAAGATCTCACGGGGCTTGGTTCCCTTGGGAAAATCCTTCTTCTCCATGTTGCCACCTCAATCAAAATCCATCCAGACCAGGTGTTTTCCGCAGTGGAGGCACTGGAACAGATAGCATTGCAGATGCCCGCCATTGACAGATTCCCGGATCATTTCTTTTTGCTCATCGTCCCACATCGGATCGTCCAGTACCTCCTCCAGCACACCCAGGGCCCGCAGTTCTCTGGCACCCACATGGCCCAGGTAGGCGCAGTAGTCGCCGCAGTGGGCGCGCCAGTATTCCTGCTGCCAGCCGGAGTAGCCGGGGGTGCGGTGGATCAGCTCGTCCAGCTTCTCCGGATCGTCTACACCATCATCCACAGAGAAATCATCTTGAAAACTACCGTCATATTTCCGGGCTGCTTCGCCGTTGGCGATGCACTCTGGGCACAGATATGCAATATCCTCCACGGCGTAAAAGGGGGCTGTATAGAAAATATGGGTCGTCTTGCCGCAGCAGTCGCAGACAACGCCGTCTGCGGATTCCTCAAAAGCCCCAGTTTCCAGAGGATTGGGGTGATACCGGAAGGCGGGCAGGCCCAGCTGGGCCTGCCGCTCCTTCTCTTTCTGCTTCTCCTCCGGCGTTTTGGGCCTGGGGAGGGCATAATGATTGCCCCAGTTTTTCGCATAGTCCTTCAAGATGCCCAGCCGCTTGAGGGTCTTCTTGTCGGAACGATTTCCGATTTGGCAGAGCAGTTCGTAGGCATCCTTCTTGAAGTCCAGCAGATCATACACATCCACCAGCACTTCCTTGGCCTGCTTGTCTTCCGACAGCTCCAGTTTCTCCTTGAAGGTATAGAGAGCACGGACACTGTCCGGATCTCCTTCTGTCTCCCGAAACTGCTTTTGGAGTTCAATATATTGCTTCAGGTATTCGTTCATGGTCACAATCTCCCATCAATCCCACCAGAAATACCAGACGGTGGACTGCCACAGGACATCTGCCAAGGAGCCAATGCTTCCATCCTCATTCTGATCCAGATCTGGGCAGAAACCATATTGCTCCACAGCCACCTCCATAGCTCTTTCCTTGGAGATCGGAGTTGGAAGTTCAAACTCCAATTCATCGTGGCTCATGGCGGCAGGGATGGCACCATGTTGCTCGAACCAATATTTCGCCACTGCCATCAGGTCCGGTGTGTCGGGACACTCATTCCAATTTCCAAAGGGCAGGTAGGCGAAGATCTCCCAGGGGTTCTTTACCGGAATTTTAGCCAGAATGAGCGGATATGTCATTCCGGTATCATCGTTCCAATAGTTTGCGAAGCGGTCGTTGGGTTCTCCGCCCTCCATCTCGCCCAGGACTTCCTCCTCCCAGTCCAGATCATCGTCCTCGGCTTCTTCCTTGCGCTGGCCGGTCAATTCCTCCAAAATCGCCTTTCCGTCCTTAACAGGAGCGGAGAGCATCTTCTTCCGGTACTCCTCTACCGTTTTGAGGTCAAATTCATAGCAGTCCGCATCATGCTCCGGGTCGGCGTTCATTACCAGACATTCCAACAGCGTTTCATCATCCGCCTGGATAAGTACGGGAACAAAGCCCTCCCGTACCCCCAGCCGCTGGGCGTAGCTGTATGCCGACATGATGGGGTCATCATCTGCCATGGATGGGAAATAGGTACACTCGCAGTCCAGATACTCCATGATGGCATGAGCCACTTCGGAAGGCTCCAGCGTGTCCTCGTCGAAGTCCTGTCCCTGCCAGTTTTCAAAGCGTTCCTTAATCACTTGAGCCATGGTCTGATAGTATTTCTCATCAAATGGGATGAATAAGTATGCCTCCTGTTGAAATTCATTGGAGTGGTATCGGGACGGACCAAAATATTTCAGGGCATAGTCATCAATGTCGGCAGGATAGTAGGGACTGTCGCCCTCTCCGTAGTAATAGCCTGCAAAGGCACGGCCTTGCTGATTGAACAGCACAAAGAACAGACAGCCGTCCAGCTCATCCCGGATAAACTCCCGCAGATCCACGCTGGCAGGGTCGGCTTTGACCTGTTTGGCCACTTCGCTGTATTCTTTCAGGAAGTCCTCGCCCATCAGGTCGTGCTCCATGCACCAGCGCAAGTAGATGGCCATGTGGTTATAAGCATTGATGGGGTCAATAGGCAGTTCCTTCTCCTCAATGCTCTCAAGGTGATAGGAAGCGTCGTCCATCTCACCGTCAAAATTATCATTGGAAAGGGTGCCACGGGTGATCGCATTCTGACGAGTGGGGTTTACAACAAAACTGATCCCCCTCATCTTGTTCAGCAGAGCGTCTACATCATGTTCCAGTTTATAGTCCAACTCGTCCTCATAAAGCGGAATGACCTGATAGAAGTTGACCTCCTCGCCGCCCGGCAGGGTGCAGACCTCGCCGCCCTCCTCTGTACTTTGGGGGCCGGTGAGAATGGCGGCACACAGCTTCGTATTTTCCGCAAAGTTCTCCTTGTTATCCATGGTATGTCCAAAGCCCAGCCAGGTATCGCTGGCAATGGGAAGGCGGGCCAAGGATTTCAGCAGGCGGATGGGCCAGTACCACTTTTCGTCTTTCATGGACTCCTGATCCAGCTTCCAGTCCGCAGGCAGGGCAATGGCCAGCTCCGCCCGCTCCAGCTTATATTCCGCCAGTTCCTCCGGCACATTCATCCGGTGAGCGCCCATGCCCATGGTGACCAGGGTGCAGTAGTCCCGCTCCTCAGAGGGCGGCACCACGCAGATGTCCACATGGATGTCGGGAGAAACCAGCTCATGGAACACATTCTCGAACTTGCCGAAATACTGCTCAATGTGCTCCTCGACGGCTTCCATCTCCTCCTCTGTGTAGACTTCGGGATTACTGAATTCTTCCTCATCCTGCGTGTCATCATTGTCTGAGTGGTCGCAGCTGTCATCCTCCGGATCTCCCTTTATAGGCTCGTAACCGATCTTCAGGGTCATCTGTTCTTCTGGCAGAGAGATGCTGGGGCTGCGGGTGATGGTGTGCTTATCGTCCGCAGAAAAACCGATGGTCTCGCCGTCTTGCAGCGTCACATCACACGCCAGCACATAGGAGGCAAGGCTGGCCAAAAAGTCCCGCAGTTCCTCCGGCTCAGCGTCGGTGTTCAACACCTCCATTTCCTCCTTGCCAAACACATCCATGCCGTAGGTGTAGCCGTTTAGGCCCCCCTCGCTCCGGTACAGGCCGAACCAAACCCAGTTGAAGATGGGCAGTTCGTCCTCTTTGAGCATATCGGCAAGGCCCTCATAGAAACGAGGCTCAAATACCACGCCGCTGGTGTAGACACCGGTGGCATATTTCTGCTTGCAGCACACTGCCATCGCCTTAGTGAACAGCTTACCCCGTTCCAGCAGTTTTTCCTCCTCGCCCAACACAGCCACCATGATATGGGCCTTGTGCGTTTTGGCCACTTCTACGGCCTCTGGCCACATATAGTTGTTTTCGGCGTTGATCTCTGCTTCATTGTCAGGGATGTGACCGTGGAAGAGTGTCACGATCAGCATCATGCCGCCGACCCGCATTACCACAGCGTCATCGCTGTTCTCATCATCTTCGTCGCCCTCATCCGGCTCCTCATCTACGATGCCCCATTCTTCCCGTAGATTCCGGATCAACTGCTCCTTGTCCCATTCCGCTTTGGAGAGGAGCACAGACCCGGCAAAGGAGCCCTTACGGTCAGTTTTCTCCTCGTCGGCGTCATCCTCAAGATCCTCTACATCTTCATCCGGATCATAGAGGGATTCATGCTCCAGTCCGCGGACAAATTCCTCAAAGCTGTCTGCCAGATGGGTAATCTTGTAGTCGTTTTCCTGATCCACATGGACTACCGCAGGCTCTCCCTGGGGGCCACAAACCCGGTAGTCCAGGAAGATCATATCGTGTCCGGCGCTGGGACAGTCGCAGATGGCCACTCCGATGGCAGGATACTCCCACTCATCGATCATAAACTGGCTTCCCAGCTCTCCGCAGAGGGAGCAGCTCTTTTCCCGCCCGATGCCGAAAATGCCGGTGATGGCCACATGGTCTTCTGCCCAACAGGTCGGCTCATCGCAGGGATAGCAGGTATTCACCGGAATGCCGCCGTTGTGCTGCTTCATCAGCCAGATATAGGCGGCGGGCAGCTTATAGCCCAGTTCCTCCTCCACGCTGGCAATCAGCTCATCGGAAGGCGGATCACTGACATATTCTTTCAGTGCATACCAATTATCATCCCAGAAGTTGGTGAGGTCGAAGCCCTCAAATGGAGTATCACCGAGCACGAATTTGGCCTTCTTCTTCCGGCTGCGCTGGCGTTTCCGAATCTCCGCCTTACACTCCCGAATTACTGCCGGGGCATTTTCATCCTCCGGGTCCAACTCTGCCCACCGCTGAGCGTAGGGAATGGCCTTTTCCTCCTGGCCGTAGAGATACTGATAGCCATAGGCCATCCGCATATTCCACTCCGCCTTGTCCTGGCCTTCCTCCCGGACGGACTCCAGCACCTCAATGGCCCTCAGAAGGGCTTTGTCTCCCTTGGATTTCAAAGTACCTTCGTCATGGTCCCCGATGATGGCGTAGTTCTCCAGTGCACGGGCCAGGGCGTAGGCGGTGCGGTAGTTCCTCCAGTTCTCCGGGATGGCATTCAGTGCCTGGATACAGCGGGTGTACTCGTCTTCGTCGTTCCACTGCTCCAGCTGAGCGAAGAATGCTTCGGCGTTCTGTTGGGTGTAAGGAATATAGTCCATGCCCGTCAGCGTTTCGTCCAACTCGTCATCCTGATTCTCAGTTTCTGTCCCATCATCTTGTTGCTTTAGGGATACAGAACCGGCTTCACGGCGGAAGGTGTGGAAGATGGCCCATGGGATGTCCGTGCCTTCAAAGAACTCTTTCGCCATGTTCAGCGCCTCTTGGATGTCCCAGGCGATGAAGTCCACATAGCCACAGTAGAGGCCGGTAGCCCCGCCGGTGAGAGTGAGCACTTCCGAACCATCCCCGCCGGTGAGCACTTCCTCCAGTTTGTCCCGGAAGTCGAAAATTTTCTGACTGCCTTCCTCCTCCCGCAGGGTATCCAGGGGATAGCAGAAGAAGCCCGCCACCGCGCCGTCGGCATGGAGATCGTCCATAAAATCATTGTCGGCATTCAGATAGCCGTTGATGAGCGGCACACAGCAGGTGGAACCGGCCATTACATCCAGCCGCCAATCGGCGTCCGGGTCCTGTTTGGGTTCCATTTTGTAACCAAGGTAGCTCTCCAGATAGGCTTCCGGGTCGGTGGAGAGCTCCAGGCCCTGCTCCCGCAGTTTGTCGGGCAGCTGGGACAGGAGGAAGGACGGCTCTGCCTTGGGTTCCTCCAGCACATCAAAGCTGTCTATGTATCTCATGTGGGAGATCTCGCCCAGCACTTGGTCGGTGAGGGTAGTGAGCATCCACCAGGCCCGGCCTTCTTCCTCCCGGAGCATAGGCAGCAGCTTTTCGCAGTAGGCGGAGATGGCGAAGCTGTTTTCACCCTGCTCCTCCAGCCAGATCTGCACATCCTCCCCGGAGATGTCCCAGCCATCCTCAGTACGCAGGCCGATGTTCTGGAGAGGCTGACGGCCCACAAGGATATTCCAGTGCTCCAGCACCTCCTTGGGGGCGTGCTTCTGGAAGTAGACCAGCTCAAACAGTTTGACCTTATCCCCCTCCGGGGTGAGGATCAGCTCATGCTTTTCGCCGTTGAAGCCCATCTCGAAGGAAATCTCGTCAAAAACCAAATTCAGGGTTTCCTCCATTTGGGCCACGATCTCCGCACCGCGGGTGTGATCTTTGTCCTCGTCCATCATCTGGCGCAGCTCTGCTTCCATCTCGGCAAAGGTTTCCCACCAGTTCTCTGTCCGTTCCCGGAAGCACTCCCAGAACTGCGGCAGAGAAATACCCTTTTTGCACGAGTCAATTAGTTCCTCCATGTCCTGTCGGGTGTTGAGCTTAGGATCATCACCGGGATGCAGTTCCAGAGCTTTTTCAAAATGCCGCAGAGCGCGGCCCTCCTGATCCAGATAATAATAGGCATACCCCATACGGAAATTCCAGGAATAAGTATCTCCCAGTTCCTCCTCATGGGACTGCATCAGTTCCAGTGCCTGGTGAAGCAGCTTCCTTCCCTCCGGCTCGCTGGAGTCCGCCAGATTGTTGTAGGCGCGGGCCAGCTCCATATCCATTTCCGGGGTACGCTCCTCGGCAGAGATTGCCTCCAGTGCGTCAACGATTTTCTGGTGTTTGTCCTCCTCATGCCACTTCTGGCACTGCTTCAAAATATCCATATCAGGGTCCTCCTCGTCCTCATCTGGTTTCCAGTCTTTGATCTGCTGGAACACGCCATTTTCATCCCGCTCAAAGGCGCAGGGAGCGGGGGTGTTCAGCAAAGGGATGATGTCGGGATCGTCATTGCAGATCGTGTTCAGCTTGTAGATCCCGGCGTTGTTAGGGTCGTCCATGTACTCGTCGCTCTCATCACCGGCGGTAAAGCGCCAGCCGCTGTCCCAGCCGCCGTCCGGCTCCTCCCTGTAGCAGTAGCCCACCTTGCGGCCCTCTACTGTGATGCGGTTGGTGGCGATGCAGCCATCGGCACCCTTCCAGTCAGGGAGCAGAGATTTCACATCCTCCGCTTTCACATGGTAGTCCCGGTTGCGGCCAGCGGCCTCGTACAGTTCCTTCCGCAGCGCCTCCACATCCCGAGCCATCTCCTGGATCTCCTCGTTGTCCATCATCTCACTGAGGTCATATTCCAGCGGATTCTGGGCAAAATCCGCCAGTGCCTTGTTCATGGCATCATGCTCCTCTGGCGTGACGGTGATGCGGATGCGGCGGGCAGGGGTGTTGTACTCGTCCAGATCCTGAAGGTTTACACTGCCGCTGACGCTGCACTCCAGCAGGATGGCGGCCAGATCAGTGACCACATCAATGGCGAAGTGGAAGTCCATCTCCACGCCATCGGAGTGTGTAAACTCCAGATACTCCACGGTCTGGCGGAAGTCCCAGTTTTGTTTGTCCAGCCCAATCTTGGCAAATATCTCGCTGAGGGGGATCTCCTCTTTCTTCTGGTCTTCCAAAAATGCCACAAGGTTCAGACTGTCATCGGAACCGCCAATAAAGTTGCCCCAGTATTTTTTGATATACATTTGTCGTGCCTCCTGTTCTGAATCCAGTCGATCAATGAGCTGATTCAAGTGTTCCAACCACGCAGGAGCGATCTCACCGCTGTCCTCGTTCTTCCAAAGATCCACAATCTCACGGATGCCGTCCTCGTCCGGCACCTCGTTTTTGATGTCGGTGAGCTGCCGCAGCAGGAAAGCAAGGGCTTCTTTGGATGCTGTGAAACCGGTGACTTTATCCCATATAGCTTCTTCATGATCGTAGTCCAGCTTGCCATTATCCTTCCATTGGAAATACAGCTCCGCCAGAGCCATCGCAGTATTGTCAAAGAGGAAGTCGATTTGTGAGAAGTCAGCTCCCAGCATGACTTCCTCTTTCATCAGTTCGATCATCTCGCCCAGATCCATTACCGGATGCTCCGGTACATATTCATTTTTGAGGATGTCCAGTACATCCAGTCCTTCGTCACGCTCTAATGCTTTTATGCCCCATGCTCCCATGTCGGCACCTCTCTTTCTTTATTTCGTATCAAGCTTCTATTGTCAATCATAGTTCTCCAACCGAATGATAGGCCGATAAAAGTCATAATCTCCGTTTAGTTCATTGTCCTCCTGCACTTCTGGCTTACAGTGGGGCGAACAGGGTAGGAAACCGAGAAATGGGCCCAGCCCACCGCAGATATTGCATCCGCCGTCACCGCCGCAGGTGGTAAGCCTATCAGCCTGCACCACCTCCCGCATATAGGGATCGTAGGCGATGGACAGGCCGAAGAAGTTGGGTTCCTCCATGTCATAGGGCCGGTTCTCATCCTCATCCATGTCCTCAAACCAGTGCAGACGCATGGAGTAGTCTAACCCATCTCCCCATGGAAACAGGGTCCGACACCCGCCGCCACACAGGTAGGCCCACTCGTCCGCCGTGGGCAGGGAGAAGCCCCTGTTTTCCAGCATGGCAAGAAGCGCATCGTAGTCTGTGCGGTTATAGATCCAGGTCTGAAAGCCCTTTTCTGTCCGCTCAATGCGGGCCGACTGATGCAAGGTAAGACTGCTGCTGTTACTCCAGGCAAAATCCCGGAACTCCTTCAGCCAGTCAGGGTGGGCAGTCAGCCTGGGATCGTCCATTTTGACTGGCTCCCAGTTAATTTCCTCCAGTTCCCGGCCCACCAGCATGGGGCCAATGGCCGCCTGCCGAACGGGAGCCATACTTTCCCGGATCATCTCCTCCGGGTTCTGCGGTTCCATCTCCCATTCCTGGTACAGATAGTCCAGTTCCTCCCGGCTCTCCTGATTCAGTCCCACGGCAAACTGCTCCCAGCCCAGGGTGACGGTATCGCCGGGGACAAAGACAAACTCCCGACCATCTTTCTCGAAGATACCGGTGGTGCAGTTCTGGCCCCAGCGGTCAAAGGTATGTAGACCGAGAAAGGTCATATCATAACGAGCAGCCAGGCTCTCCATCAGCGCCTGCTTCTCGGTGGTGTCCATTTGATTGAATTGGGTGCGGAATAGTCTTTCGTTCATAACAAGTCCTCCTACAGCCTATCCAGGTTTTCCTGTAAATCGCCCTGCATCAAGTGCTGGGCAATGGCTTGGTTCAGTACCTTATGGGGGTGATAGGCTGCCTGCTCTACATCGTGGAGGCACTCCTCCATCAATGCCTCTGGCAAAATGCCCTCCCGCTTGCCATAAAGATGGCCGAAGGCATAGCACACAGACTTTAGAAAGTCAAAAATGTAGTCGTGATTTCCGCGCATACTGGGCAGATCATTGAATGAGCCCATACCACCGTATGCCCGAAGATGATGGGTAACCTCCCGCCGCTGGTTCCAGTCCTGAATGTCCCGCTCCAACCAGTCAATCCAGTTCTTGAATTCCGGATGGTCTGCCTGAAGGATTGAGCGCAGACAGATCAGAGCCTCAGTATAAATATCTGTCTGTTTCATCAGATTCCTCCCAACTATTTTCCGAAATGCTCCAGATACAACTCCCGCACGGAATAGGGGCCTACAAGGTCCGTTTCCTGCCGGCCATCCCAGGAATACACATGAATTTTGCCCTCGTCCCCAATGTACTGCTGCTCCTCAAAGGCTGCTGGAAAGGGAAAGCTCTCTACCATGCTCCAGTCGATCCTGGGTTTCAGCTCATCAAACTCCTCGCGCTTGAGCCTTTTGAAGTTAAACACCAGTGCAGCACCAATCCCATCGAACAGCAAGTCTGCGTATTCTCTGGGGGTGATGCTCTCGCTCACATTGGCGGCATCAATATTGACATCCAGAACCTTGTTGCCGCAGTTTGTCCAGATTTTATCGGGAGAGAACCAGGTGGTGCGTTCCTCAGAGTCTGCAAAGTCCTCACGGGGATACCATCCGTTTGCGCTGTCCGGCTTGACGCCTTCCCGAAGCGGCCCGTTGTACGGGGAAAGTGGATAATATTGGTGCCGCACCGGATCAAATCGGTCAAACGAAGTTTTCAGCAGATACCTATGCTTTTCGCTTCGCATGAGCTTATGGGGCTTCACGATATTTTCTTCAATCAAACTCCAAATGTACTCATCTACACGGATGGATACACGGGGACGGCTGAATAGTGTGATTTTGTTGGTGTCTGTATCCACATTGAGCCAGACACGATTGATTTCAACCATTGTCATTCCTCGCTTTTCAAAACGCTCCGCTATAAAATCGGCTTTCCCAGATGGCCTCAAATTCCGCCTGCTCTATGATGCAGGCGTGGAATTCCTCGCCCCAGACATGGGCGTTCAATTCCTCCACGGTGGGGATCGGCGTGATCTCGATGGCGCCGTCGTAAAGGTCAGGGATGTTACGGGTGCGGCAATCTGCAAAGATGTCGATGGAGCGGAGAGCCAGCCGCTCATTTTCGGTATCCACTTCATAGAGGATGACCGATGGTTCACCCTCCGGTGCGCCCTCCCAAAAGAGCTTGATGTACTCGATCTTGCCAAGATAAGTCCGCATCGCTTTTTCATCGGCGCAGGCTACTCGGATCATTTTGGCCAACATCATCAAATCGTCGATGTATTGGGAATACACGCAGAACACATCCTCGTCAGAGTCGAAGTTAAACAGACCCACACCGCTGTTGTTTTCCTCGAACTCCCGTATCACGCCCCGGACCAGCCGCTCCCAGTCTCCGCTGCTTCCAGTCAGTCCCAGCCGACGGAATTCTTCCGTCCGGAATCCATCGTTGATTTTCAGCAGAAGGGAGAGCGCATAGGGGTGGTGGGGAATGAGAAAGAATGGCGCAATCTGCTCCGGCTTCACCCAGATTTTGAAAGGCGGACGCGGATCGGGTATCCAGGGCAAGATTTCCCATTCGTCCTCCGGTCGGTTTCCGTATTGGCAAAGGTCTTTCATAGTGTTCTCCTCATTCGATGTCGCTTAGTTCTTCTTTCACATCCAGTGGAGCGCCGTCCAGAGATGTGATCTGTGCCAGTTCTGTTTCCGTCAGATTTTTCAGGAAAATGCAGTATTCGTCCGGGTGGCCTCCCACAAACTCCATTTTGGGCATCTCGATCTGCTGTGGGTCGGTGATCCACAGGCAAGGTTCTCCTGTTGCCCAAAACCGAGTCAGAGTAAGAATTTGGCCGTTGTAAATTACTTTCTGTTCCATCCTCATTTCTCCTGCATTTGCCTCAGCAGCTTCACGATCCGCTCCCGGTTCTTTGCGGTTTTCATAAAGGTGGGGAGATGGTCGGCCTGGGTCATTTTCGCTCTTCCCGGCGGCTTTTCCCGCAGTCCGGCGCTGAGATAGCCGATCAGATAGGCAAGATGTTCTCGGTTGAGTGCCCATACAGGTTTTCCCTGAAATGAAGTCAAAAACCATAGTTCCAACCCGAAATAAGGTTCTCGTCCATCTCTGATTTCGCCAATATATGAAAACGCCTCCGCTGTTTTATGAACTTCTCCCGACATGGTTGTTCCGCAATAGGGGCAGGTCACATGGAGGACGGGAAAATGCTGCTTTGCCGTATCTTCAATATCCACTCGGTAGTACCTGCCGCAGTTTTTGCACTGGTTATGGACATCATAACGGTAGATCGTCCGATCCTGCGTCATCCGGTGGCCGCAGCTCAGGCACCGGAAATAGGCGTTGTCATCATCCGCTGTCACCACACCTGCGCCATGGCACTTGGGGCATTTCACCTGAATGCCAGAGGTCAGGGCGTTGTATGCACTGTATGTAAAGTAGGGTTCATCAACAATTCGGCTCATGCGCCCACACACTCCTCTCATCAGTTCTTTTCCAGATAGAATCCCCATACGCAGTTGGAGAACTCTCCAGCGGCAAAGCGGTGGATCTGCCCGTCAATCTCCACCTGCCAGACCTCGAAGGTATGGTCTTGGTGATAGATCGGGTCTTTGACTTTTACTCGCTTGCCGGTGGTTTGCCAGTTGTAGTCAAAGATGTTCACACCGAACAATTTGCATTGACCGTCTGGGCCAAAAGTTTCATATTTCCAAGCCATGTGATGCCTCACAATCCCGTGCGCTGCCAGCCGTCCAGCCGCTCCTGCACCCCGTCGATCCTCCAGCCCTCGCCCACACGCTTCATGAGGAAACGGCGGTCAAAGCCGGTGTTTTTCTCCCTGGTGTAGATGTAGAGCTTGTTCTTGGTGATCTGCTCCGCGTCAAGGAATTCTTCTCCGTTGTAGGTGCCCTGGGCACTGTATGAGAGGCCCAGAGGCCGATAGCCCAGACGGGGCTTTTCGCTCACATACTTCTCCCAGATCGCCAGCAGGCGGGGCACAGCCTCGGCATCTTCAAACCCGGCCTGCTCCATGTGCTGCTCCCATTCTGTCATCTCAGCAAAGAAAGCGGACAACACCCCGCGGCATTCCGCCGCCGCTTGTTCGTCCAGCGGGACGGGCTTTTTGGCCTTTTCCCGCTGGAGCTGGGAGAAGTGTTCCATCTGCTCCTTGGTGAATTGCACATGGGCCACCGGCTCGATGCGGTTGTTGCCAGCGATGGCCAGCAGGCCCTCATAGGTAACGGCGGTATGGTCGATCTGGATGTGGGAGAGCTTGGAGATGGAGACCGCCTGGAGCAGACCGGCATCGTCCAGCCCGGTGCGGTTGAGCGTCAGAAGGTCCAGCTTGCAGCCTTGCAAGGCGGACAGGCCGCTGCCGTGGATGGCGGCGTTGCCGTCCAGCATCAGATAGCGTAGCTTGGGCATAGCGGAAAAAACGGGGAAACAGGCATCAGTGAGCGCGCCGTCCTCCACGCCGAAGTTGACCATGCTTTTATGTCCGGCAAAGGTGGCAAGCAGTTCATCCGTCACCGGATAGCCTTTCACATGAAAGCCCACCAGGGTGTAACCGGCCAGCTGCTCCATGATTTCTGGGGTCAGCTCCGGGACTTCAAATCGCTTTTCTCCGTCTAAGATCAGAACACCGCTCTCCCAGTTCACTGTCCGCGCCCGTTTTGGCCATGCCATCGCTGTTTCCCTCCTTACGCCTGCTCCTTATAGCTGGCTTCAATGTCGATGAAGCGCACATACACGGCGCAGATTTCACCTTTCGCTTCATAGCCGAAGTAGACCGGATAGTAGCCGTCCCCCCAGCCAGAGGCAAAGATGGGCAGATTACAGTCCGTGTCAGGCACCGTCCAGTTGAGCCAGTCGCCGTAGTCCCCCTGATATTTTGGGTGGGCTTTGGCGTTTTCCTCCAGGAGATCGCAGAACAGGTCGTTGTAGGGGTCGATGTCCGGGTCTTCTTCCAAACGCTTGGCCCAGTAGGTCTTGAAGGCCGCCTGGGTCTGGATGTCCGCAACACAGCCCATTCCAGCGTCTACGCCAAAGCCAAAATACTCGTCCTCGCCCAATTCCTCGTCCAGATCCTCTTTGCCGGTCATGCCCAGCTCATAGCGGACAGGCTTTTCCTGGCTAACTTCCACCTTGACACAGGCATAGCGATCACCATATTTCTCACTGGGCACCACACAGATCTTTACGGGATAAGTCCCGGCGGGGATTGTCTGTATAAAGGGCGGTGTGTCCTCCAGCTCCACCAGCGGATCGCAGGCGAAAATTGTTCCGGTAGGAAAGAGGACGGCCCCGATGTCCAGCACATCCACGCCCATATTCCCAATCACTTTCTCAGTGAAATGGGCCTCCAAGTCATCTTTACAGGTCAATTTATCCTTAATTGCTTCGTATTTGTTCAGCCATTCAGTTGTAGGCATATCAGTTTCCTCCTGTTGATTCTCTTTCTTGATGTACTCGCTCTTTGAGCCATCCCAGTAGCAGTTCACACACCGGCCATCCTGAAAATGATGGTCACAATTCGGGTAGCCATAGAGAACATGAGCACATTCCGGGCACAGCCCCATCATCTGTGAGGAGCCTTTGAAAAACAGGCTTCCGCACTCATCACAAACGGCCAGTTCTTTTTCTGCCATAGGGCTCACCAGTCCCGTTCCCGGATAGCTTCCTCGGTGTCAATGGGGATATTGAACCACTCCAGAATGTAGGCCACGGTTGCCGCAATGCATTCCCGTGCCACCGTTTCGATCTCGCTGTCGTTCTCGTCAAACTCCTCCTGGAGATCATTGATGCCGCAGACCGCCTCGTCCAGCGTCTCCTGCACCGCATCGGTATTGGTTTCGCCGCTCTCCAGCAGGTCGATGACTTTCTGGAGTTCGTCCTTTACCTTGTCCACCAAAAAAGCAGGATAGTAATCGTCTTGATACATCTCGTCCAGCAGCTTGTAATTGGGGTCAAATGCTTTCATAGGGATTGCTCCTTTCCTCGTGTATGTCAGTCACGCTCAGCTCTCATGTGTGATACAGAAAATCTCCTTGTTCAAATCAAAGTAGATTACCATCAGTTCGTCGGTAATCTCCGGGTTAAAGGACAGATCCAGAATGAAAACTTGCTGGTTCATCTCGCTATCCACCAGACTGCCGAACCGCTTGAGCTTCAAAAAGTCAACCATCTCAGCAAAGGACAGTTTGGCTGGGTCGGTTCCCGGAAAAAGTTCCGCCACAATATCCGGGCCTACATCGTCCCGATGGAACTCCATGAAAAATGTCACAACGCTATGGTAGCGGCTGTCCTCGTCCGCCAGCGCTGCTTTGATGGCGGCTTTGGCCTTCTCCGCCAATTTTTCCGCCTCATCCAGCATTTTTCCCACCGCATCCATGGCAGCAGGATCGCCGGTCAGTTCTTCCTCTACATCGAAGATAAAGGGTAGTCCCGATTCATCGGGAAAGGCGAAGATCTCCTCGCCGGGGGTATATGTAAAATCAATGCGTTTACAGTTCAGTTTCATCTCTGCGCCTCCTTATCCCTCAATGTTGACAGTTTTGAGG
Organism: Faecalibacterium sp. OF03-6AC; assembly: GCF_003478175.1. Taxonomy (NCBI): domain Bacteria; kingdom Bacillati; phylum Bacillota; class Clostridia; order Eubacteriales; family Oscillospiraceae; genus Faecalibacterium; species Faecalibacterium sp. OF03-6AC. The sequence continues at coordinate 32,663 of NZ_QUEN01000015.1, forward strand.
CCCTTTTTCAAGGAGCCGTAGACCGTCACAGCATGGTCGGTGAACATCTCATCACAGTCAAACCAGGCAGTGAAGCTGCCGCCGGAGGTGACGGACAGGCTCGTCAGGCTGATCCGCCGGGCCAATTCTTCCTCTGTGATGGGGTCGGTTTCCGGGTTACGGGGATTTTCTTCATCTTGGGAGAGCCAGTTGTTGGCCAGCTCGGTCAGGTTCTTGGCCGCAAGCTCCCGCATGGCTTTGTCCCAGGTGTCACAGTCGGCCAGCAGCTTCTTGGCGGCGCTGCGGGCGCGGGTCCAGGAGGGCTTGCTCTCGGCGTTGACCTCCAGAGAAAGGCTCACATCCTTTCCGCACCATGGAATCTCCCCCTCAAAGGAACCGTAGTCCTTGTCCAGTGTTAGTTCTCCCAGAACCTGGTCCTGGATCACCACCGGCTTGTGGTATTCCTCCAGAACGGCCCCGAGTTCCGGGCAGTCCTCATGGGCATTGACTATCTCGGAGATACACCAAGGGCGCACCACCAGATCCTTTGCCAATTCTTCTTTCATCCGGCGGATCTTCAGGCGGCAGATCTGCTCGCTTTGAAAGCGTCCCCACCCCTTGTCACTGTTACGCTCCTCATCGCTGACCGGCCAATCCAGCCGCTCCTCTTTGGTGGTGACCTCGCCGGTGTCACAGAACACTATGCCCAGCGTCACAACGGTCATTTCCCAAAAGTTGCCTTTCCAGTTAAATCCGCCCCCAATGCAGCGATTGATCAGAGCGATCACTTCCTGCTCCTCGGACTCGTACATCTCATAGAATTCTTCAAACATTAGTGCAGCCCTCCTTATCCCGCCGTCTGGCTGCGGTACTCCTTCTCCAGCGCGGTGTACCACCGATTCAGCATGGTTTCCAGACTGGTTTTTCCTTTCCGATCATAAAAAGCAAGGAACTTGTCCAGCAACTCAGGAAACAAATTCTTACCGATATTTGTCAGGTCCTGGTTGATATAGACCATCCGCAGGATACGGCCCTGCCGGTCCAGAGGGTTCTTTTTCAGCAATTCCTTTTCAAAGCAGAAGCGCAGGAATACCACATTCTCGTCATAGAAGTCCTCCACCACAGCCGCGCCAATGCTGGTGTATGTGATGTCGTACACCAAACGGCTCCAGTCAAATTTCTCAGCATAGAGCAGTTTCAGCGCCTTCGCCCAGTGTTCCTCCGGGATTACCAGCATCCTGTGCTGGGCGGTACTGGAGTAGCCACGGTAGACGGGTTCCGGCTGCCCCAGCAGCTCACTCACGCTGTCGGCGTAGACGAAGCACAGCTCCTCATCGAACAGGCCGCCGATGAAGTTGCCATTGCAGTACAGCATATAATTCTTGGACTTGGCCGGAGAATAAGAGAGGCTGTATTCCTGCGAGTCCAGGTTTTTATGTACCTTGTTCAGAAAGTCTATTGATGTCATGGCTTTACTCCTCAAACTCACCCTTTCGGTCATGACCGATGGCTTCAACTTTATAGGCAGTTATGGACATTGCAGTTTCACCTCCTGAGCCAATACAAATCCGCACAGCCCAAGGGAAGAATCAATGACAAATACCCGGATGTGCTCCCGATCCATGCGCTCCCGCAGTTCCTCGATGCTGCAACAGGCGGGAAAACCGTAAGAGATGGTCCCGCTCAGCAGGTCTTTATTCTGTTCAAAAAAGCGTCCACGCTGATCTCATCCATGCCGAAGAGGATGTTGTCCTGAACCACATTTTCAAACCAGTGGGCCAGCAGGCCAGTAAAGTGAACGGATACTTTCTCTCCGGCCTCGGTCTGGGTATCCATGTGCAGGATGTGGGCTTCAAAGTCAGCGTAGTAGCGCAGGACTCTGTTGTCGTGCAGACCATCAAAAGAGCAAATCAGCGTACTCATAGGGATTCCTCCTCGTCCATGAGCTGCTCCTGGACCTCTTTGGGCAGGTCGTTCCATAAAATATCGTATGTAAAATCTCGAATTTCCGGGTAACACTCTCGTGCGGTCTTTTCCGCCGTTTCCCGATCCAGGTAGTGCATCTCTTGATGGAAAAACCAGTTGAGCTTTTCCATCAGCCGATAGAGGCGGATCTGTTCTTCTTGGGTCATGGGATCGCTCCTTTTATTGCAATTTCAGCACGAATCCCCAGATGCTCACCACGATCAGAAGGACACCCAGCAGGAAGAAGATCACCCGCCGGGAGCCGCGTCCATAGCGGTGAGAATCCGGCTTGCCGGTAGGGTCGCAGAGCCAGTTCCAGTTGCGGATTGCTCCAAACAAAATCACGGCCCCGATGAGCACCGAGGCAATGTACCAATGCTCTTGTAAAAATGCTGTGATCTGTTCGCTGTTCATTTACATATAACCCCCTTTTCATCATCGGGAGTTTCCCGCCGAATAAATTCCTCCCGTTCTTTCAAATCTATTTCCAAGGCTTTTTCCTCCTCAAGATATTCCTCGCAGTCCCGAACCAGCTTTTGGGCGGCTGGGTCATCCGGGGCCAGGGCCAGCCAGCATTTTGCGTATTCATAGGCGGTGGCTGCGGAGCGGTACGCCATCAGGCAGGAATAGCCCATCCGGGAGTTCCAGTAGGGATCGTTCTCACCCTGGGCGCGGACGGACTCCAGCAGCTCAATGGCGTGTCGGATGAGATCCCCGTCCACTTCACCGTCGGTCCCATGCTCTCCATGATCTCCCAGCACCGCCAGATTGCTGTAAGCCCGACTCAGCTTGACGGTCAGCAGATAGCCCCGCTCCTGTTCCGGGATGGCTTCGATGGCCCGGATACACCGGGAATACTCGTCCTTCTTATTCCATTGCTCAAGCTGCTCCAGCAGCTCTGCTTTTTCTGCCTGATTCATCATTTCACCGCCTTTTCTGTGTCATGCTTTGCTTTTTTGAAGTGTCCACTGCCTCGCCAGGTGTTGACCACACAGGTGAAGATCTGGCCGCAGTGCTTGCACCTAATCATGTGAGCCATAATTTCGTCTGCCCAGCCATCCTCTGTCTTTACCTTCTCCAGTGGGCAGGTGGATTCCTCTTGCATCAGTTCAAATTCCCCCTCCGACACCAACTGCTGAATGTAAGCAATACAGGCCAGATAGTCCTTTGGGGCGTCAAATTTTCTCCATGTTTGAATGTTTCGGCAGTGCTCGCACATAGTGGACGCCTCCTTACGCAAATACCTGCTGGTATTTCTCTTTTCATACTGTGCGACTTTTTTAGGTCTGCTGGTGCTGCATGGACACGATATGGCAGTCCGGGCAGAATTCCACATAGAGCGTGCCCTCCGCACAGTCAAACACCGTATCCCACTGAATCTGGGCCAGATATTTCATAGGTTTCCCGCAGTGGGGGCAGGTCGTATATTCCGCGTCCTGTACCCAGTTGGCAAAGCCACCCACCGTGTTCACATCCTGGCAGGCCGCACCGTAAAACAGGGGCACGGGCGCTTCGCCCAGCACAAAGGGATTTTCCGTGAGGGCCTTGTAGTCCTCGGGACTGACATAGCAATCCGTTTTCTCCGCCCCGTCAAAGAACTCGGAGGGAAAGACTTCCACGCCGCCATCCAGGGTAAAACTGTTAAAGGCTGGACCTTTCAAGAATCCCACACAGTTGGGGCAGCAGGTGGCAGTCAGAATACCATCCAACCCCAGAAATTTCAGCCGCTCATCCCGGCCATCCAGCACCAGCATGTCCACCATGCGTCCGCCACAGTGGGGGCATGTGTCCTCCCGTGCCCGGCCAATGCGGACGGGAGATTTCTCGCTGGTGGTTCCTTTGACCATAGGATAGCAGGTATCGAAGTTGAGCTGGATTTTCTGGCCCTCCTTGTCGAAGGTCCAGCCTCCGATCTGCGCATAGCTGGATGGGTCTACATAGAGGCCCTTGCGCCAGGGCCGGGGATTTCGCTCCAGCTCCAGCAGAGTCTCCATTGCCTTGTCATCTCCTTGCATAGCAAGGCAACTCATCAGGTTGGAGGCCGCGCTGGAATATTCCGCGGACAACAGCGCATGGATCAGACCATCCCGCACATCGGCGGGAGCATGATAATAGATCTCACAGGGCCAGAACACCTCTGCGGCCAGTGCCACTCGCTGAATCTCCGGGGTGATGGCATCATGGTAGCCAAGCAGCTGCCAGAAGTCGGTGAACTCCGGGTCCTCCATATCAGCCAGCCTCTGGATGTTCTGTATCAAGTTTCTTTGTTTTTCGACAATTTGTTCCGGCATCCAGGCCAGAGCAGCTTGCCGTTCTTGCTCGCACTTACATTTCCAACACAATCCCTCATAACCCAATGGGGTTCCACAGCTGGGGCAGGTATATTTCAGACTCATGTTCTCATACTCCTTTCAGGCAATAAAAAAGCCCCACGCCGCACTGTCATAAAGACAGGCTGACGCAGGACATGAAGAAGCCGCGTTGAAGGAGCCGCATCCACCAGCAGATGTAGTTTCTTCAACAACCAAAATATTTTTTTCGTATCTTAAAGCAGCAAATTGCTGTCCAATATATTTGTTCATAGCGGCACCATTTGTTCTGAGCGTAGTTTTATATCTTATTATATCACAGCACCCCTTCAATGAAAATATTTTGTTAGAAATGCTAATGAAAAATTTTTGTGAATTTGTTAAGGCGCAGGGGCTGTTATCTCCATAGTGTCTGGATGGATCAGAGTGATTACTTTTCCCTGATGCAAGGCATAGTTGACTGTCTGTGCTGTGCCTGAACGCAGCTTTTTCTGATTATCAAACACACCGATAAGGTACTCTGCATGATCGACCATATAATAATTTCTTTTTTTATAACTGGAAACATCCGCAGAATGTGAAATAACAATAGAATCGTTTGCGTTTTGGATCAGCTTTTTCAATCTATGTTTACTCTGATCCGGCCATTTAGAGTCATAGCCGATGAAGGGAACTACAACGATAATTTTAATATAAAAGTCAATATGCTTCATCCGGTTCGGTAGGTGCTGCGGTAATATCGCGGTAGAAAGTGGCCCATGCAGCTTCCTCATAGGGGCGTACAAAAAAGAAGCCAATGCTCAATGGAATTGTCAGCAGAAGAACAAGAGAAATCGCCAGAGCCTCTGAACCGGTGAAATATTTGAGAACCAGAAAACCCTCGGCATACAGTGGCACCGAACAGAGCAGCTCCCAGCCAATGAAGCTGAAATCCAGACAGAACAG
>NZ_QUEN01000016.1:0-23651 GCF_003478175.1 Faecalibacterium sp. OF03-6AC
TTTGTGGACTTTTTCTTTTTGTTCAAACGCACGCTCCTTTGATCGTCCCACCGTGGCAAAGTCGGGCGAGAAAATCAAAGTTCCAATTTTTATCAGGCGCAAGGGCGCGGATGCTTTCCGCCCTGTACTTGCGGCTGGTGGCTCGTTGATGGCTTACAGGTGTCTGCTGTTATGCGGTCTTTTCTTCTTCAAGGGCTTCTGCAAGAGCCTTTTCCAGATAGGTTTCGATTTCAGTCAGGTAGTTAGCAGGTCGCTGCATTGCGAAGCGGAGAACCTTCTGCTTTTCCGGGTCAGTGAAATAGCTGGGATTGTTTTTGAGCGTTTTCTTCCATGAGTTTTTCATCATTTCGGTCGCACGGCTCAAGGATTTGTAAACCTTCATAAACTCGTCCGGTACATGATAGCACCGGAATTCTTCTGTTTGTGGTGTGGGCATGGGAACGGGTTCTGCTTTTTCAGGTTCAAATTCTGCACTGGCAGATTCCAACACTTCCAATGCCTCTGGATGCAGGATTTGAGCAAGGACATCTGAACGATGCTCGGCACTTACCTGCACGAGTTTGGACATTTCTTCGTTGGTAAACTTCACTTCGCCGGAAAAGACTTTCTGCTTGATGCCGGGAGAGAGGTTGTCTGCGATGTCGATGCCTCGTGTATAGTGGCTGGCGCGGAGAACGGAGGCGCGGCTGACACCGTTTTCCTCTGCGATCCGGTCACAGGTTTTCTTTCCAGAGTGGTGGTTATCACCGTGATCACCACCACTTTTCTTTGCTAAAGTGTACTGATTACCCCGAAAGATTTTTGCAGCTTTCTTTTCAGCTTCATACTGTTTCCCAAGCAGATAGCGTTTCTGTTCGGGGCTCAGGTTTCGCCGTCCCAACTGATTCCGGCAAATCCACGCAATGGTTTCTTCGCGGTTCTCAAATTGGAGCGGCGTAGTGGAAAAATAAATCTCAGGATGCTTCTGGAGAATGGCATAACGGTTGTGGCCGTCAACAAGGGTATTGTTCCAAACGATCAAAGGAGAGAGCAGCTTGCCTTCCTTGAGGATGTTTTCTTCAAGCTGCTTAAATTCATCATCGGTCAGAGGAGGAATCTGAGACTGGAACTCCGGGTCGATTTTCAGGTTGATCATACGCACACTCCTTTATCTCTCCTGCTGCGCCGGTTCTTCCTCCCGGAAAAAGGACGCAACATTCTGCTTTGCGGTTTTCAGCTTGAGCAGCTCGTTCTTGGCTTCCTTGTACTGCTCGTAGAACTGTGCCTTTTCGGATGCCAGCTGCGCATACTCGGCTTCCAGTTTCTTCGGGCTGGGCAGCTTGGTGATATCATTTGCCTTGAAATAGGCTGCTGCCGCCCGGTGCGCTGTCAGCTCTGCACGGTGCTGTTCTTCAAAGGCTGCGGGTCGTTTTGCAGCTTTTAACTGCTGTGCGACGCTCTTGGTGCTGGCGTAGGCTGCGACATGATAGCGCAGCTCTTTGTTGGCTTTCATGCGACCTTCGAGATCTTTCACCACTGCCAGCGAATCGTGGAACTTGGTATCAAGCTCTGTAATTCTCTGGTCGAGTGCGTCCTCGTTGAGCAGACCATTTTCCTGCAAGAGGATCAAGGTCTGTGCCATAGCTTTGAGGTTGTGTTTTTTCGCCCAACGCTCGTAGCCGATGCCCTTACCCTGCTTCAGCTTCGCCTGAATATCGATCAGTTTCCCGATGCGGTCAGACTTGGACTGGATAGTGCGCTTGCGTTCGGTATTGGCTTTCAGAGCGGCAAGCACAAGTTCTTTCTCGAACTTGTCACCGATGCTGCGCGCCCGGATGAACTTTGTCCTTCCAGCAGGCAGATAGCTGAGCCGTCCACGGCTTTCCTTGACGGTAATGCCGTACTGCTGCAAGAGCCTGTCCGAGAAATCTTCAAAACTCGTTGCAACATTGAGAACCTCCGAAATCTGTCTCCGCAAGACTTCTTTTGCGGTTTCAAACTTCGTTTGTGTGGGCTGCTGACCTGTTGCGAGCAGGGCAGCGTTTTCATGGTCGAGTTTCAGTTGACCTCGCTGTTTCATCCAGTATTCGCGCTCGCTCACACGAACCTTCGAGCCGTTGAGCAGGTCGATCTGGTACAGTCCAGCACCTTCGCACAGCTCCATGACCTCGACACGCAAGTGCCGCATGGTCTGGGCCGTGCTGGAGTGCTTCATACCCTCACACCAGTCGCGGGGCTTTTGCATATAGGGCTTGCGTTCCACTTCTCGCATTCGGATGCTGCCGATCACGATGTGGACATGGATGTTTCCCGAATGGTTGTGCCCATCGGGGTGAGTGCAGACGATGGCGGGATGACCGGGGAGGTTTTCTTCGCAGAATTTCAGGCCAAGTGCCTGTGCCTTTTCCATGGTCAAGCCGTTGTCGGCTGCATCGCGTGGGTCAAAGCTGATGATATACTGGTGACTTTTGATATCACCATGCTGGGTATTCTTACCATACTTGCGGTTTGCCAGCAGACAGGCCGTTGCAAAGGAAAAATCGCCGCACTCAAGGGTGTCGAGCAGGTACGATTCTCGCAGCATGGGTCGGCCTTGCTTGTCCAGAATTACCTTGCCGGAAAATTCATCGTGCTGGTAAACGAGGTACGCTTCGATGGCGGTGTAGTCCGAGTTTTTAGAGGCGATATGCTTGAGCGTTGCCATACAGTTCACCCAGAACTTTCTCGGCGTGCAGCCGAAATGCGGTCAGGTCTGCAAGTTCGTCAAGGAGTTTCGCCCGGATCTGCGCGGTGTCTGCACCGCCGGAGTTGAAGTGCCTTGCAAGTTGGTTGAGGTTGGTGCCCACCTTGCTGCACTGGGCAAGCAGGGTGGAAACAGCGGTTAGGGTTTCTTCTCCGCCGCCGGCAACGATGACCGTTTTCTCGATCTTGACGTTGTGGATGGCGCGGCGGATAAAAGTGGAGAGGGAGAGATTCAGGAGTTTGCAAGTGAGTTCCAGTGACGCTTTTTCCTCCGCTGTCACACGGAACTTGATGACGTGCGTTTTGTTGTTCGGCGTGTCGTGGTGCTGGGAATTGCTAGGAATCAGTTGAACATTCGTTTTGGTCATTGTACCTCCTGTCTGTTCGATAACTCCTCGGTGAAGTTATGTAAAGCACGACACGCCGTTCCATTCGTGCCGTAAGGCACGAATGATGAGCAGGGTTTGGGGCAGGCACGCCCCAACAAGATCACTTCGGAAATGCAGACGCATTGCAGAAGTGAAGTCCCAGCGGAGCACAACATTTTCAAGAATTGAAAATTTGTGGCCACGGGACGGTTCTTGCCCTCTACCGCTGCGCTCAAAATCAACTTTCAACAAATGTTTCCGAATTGTTAAGACGCAAAAAATAAGTAGAGGTGGTGCTGCTCATGCAAGGGTTCACCGTTTGCTCCGAACGAAGTTCCTGCCCCTGTTTATGCAGCGGCGTTGTCCGGCTCGCTCACAGAAAGTGTGAGGTCGTGGCACAGTATCACGTTCAGACGGCTTATGAAGGATTCAAGGTTCGGTATGAAGAAAGCCGGGCGCAGTGCGGATACTACAACCTGCTTCTTTCAAGCATAAGAATAACGCTTTGAAGTTGTACAGTCAACAACTAAAAACGATTTTTGGAGGATTGTACAACTACATAAGATTTTATTTGTAAAAAAGAAAAATACCGCCCATGCAGCGCAGCGATGATTTTGTCGGGGTGAATCGGCGGCAAAATGAATCGGGTGTGTTGCGGGGCGGTACGTTCTTTCTGGGCAATCATCTGCTGAAAGTGGTGGTTATCACAGTGAGAACCGACCACTTCCTGTGGCTGCGTTCAATGAACACGACCACATCTTGTGGATATTTTTAGAGCAATGCTATATTTATGGGGAATTTATTGCAACATCCTGCCAATTTTCATTGGTGCTGATTTCCGCATCCGCTCCAAAGAAAGCCTTGCCCGATGCCGCATCACCTTGTAACCAATACATAAACCATGCGGTCATATATCCATCAGCACTGAGGGGAATATCGCCGTGATCCTTGCCGCTCAATCTGCCAATTACTTTAGGCGCTGTATCGGGCATGGCATCAAAACATTCTCGCAGCCACCAGAGGGGGCAGATTCCCTGAGTTTCTCCTTCGGCAAGTTCCAGCCTGTTCTCCTCCACGTTCCCGGCATCGAAGCTACCTGTACCAGCGACCATAAAGGCCGGAATAGAAAGAGACGATGGATCGCAATCCCAGCCGCCATCCAACTCTCCATCCAACAAATTCAGAGCATAAGCCACAGCACTGGATGTCGTACTTTGAGCGCAAATGGCTTTATATAGATTGCCATTTTTCTGCTTTGTCACAGCATTGATCGCTCCAACACCGCCCTGAGAATGTCCAGTAATCCCGATGTTTTCCGTATCGATGCGGCCATAAAAAACACTTTGAGGATCATCGTTCAGCGACAGAATAAAGTCAAGTGTTGCCGCTGAAGATGCACCGGTTCTTGAGTTCTCATCCTCGTTTCCCGCAACGATAAATCCCCACGAAGCCAAATGCTCATAGATTACGCTCAGCTTGGATGCCTTCATCCCTGTTCCGTTGGCGATAACTACAACAGGGTATATACTATCGGACTGTTCCAAATCGGAAGGATACCAAATCTCATATTTTTCCCATGCAGTATCAGACTCTTCAAACTCGACAAGAGAAACTTCATGCTCACCCAAAGCGGTATACTTCGTTTCTATCGCCCCTTTCGGTTCTGCAAACTTCCAATAGTTTGCGCTCTTATAATTTGAAATTGTAACAAGGCCAATCAATGCGGCTATCCCACTCAAAATCCACTTTATCACTTTTTTGACTACTTTCTGCTTCTCCTTACTCTGCTGGCAGGTAGGCGTCCAAATATTCTTCCACAGCATCCATCCATTGCTCATAAAGTTTATTATCGTTCTGCAAGCCGTGTCCGGAATGGGGCAGTTCAAAATACTTGTGGTCAACGCCACATTCCTCTAATGCAGCTTTCAGGCGAAGAGACGCAGGGAACGGCTGCATTTTATCATGAGTGCCGTAGGCAACCACGGTTGCAGGCGAATCGGCTGTAATCCAGTCCGCTGCGGAGATGGGTTTGACCTTCTCCAAGTAAGAGCCATCCGCAACTTCCTCAGGTGAGATCGCTGTACCAGCCATCACCGAGAACAGCCCGGCACAGGCTTCATCGCTCTGGTCCAGGCCGAAGACGCCCCAGTCCTCCTGATAGAAGCTGGCGGGCCCTACACCGCCAAAGGTCAATACAACGGGAACAGGCGCCTGCGCCCCATCACGATAGGCATAGATCATGGCCAGCGCGTGACCCGCAGACCCGCCGCCGACGGCCATTTTATCAATGGAATATCCCAGTTTCTCCGCTTTGGCGATCACATGGGGGATGCTGTCCCGAATCTCCACCGACTGGCTGTATACGCTGGCGGTGGGATTGTCTTCGGTAAACAGGGTATAGTTGATCCCTGCCGCCACATAGCCCTTGGAGCAGAGCCACTGGAGCATTTTTGTGTCGTCCTTTTTATCGCCGGATGTAAAACCTCCCGCATGGAGATAGACCACCAAACCATAGCTCTCCCTGCCGGAATCGGCGGGCAGGTACAGATCGAATCTATTCGCTTCTTTCTCGCCGTAAGACAGGTCTGTGTATGCAGTCCCCACCGCATCGCTCCACTCGACGGCGTACTTCCCATGGAAGGGGTCCTGCGTCACTTTTAAAACCGCCGAGAGGATAAAGACGACGACAAATATCGCAACATACAGGAGGCCCCACATCATTTTGCTCACCGTCTTTCTCATAAAAAATTTCCTCCAAACAGCGTACCGCCCAGCAGCAGGTTCCCGACGGCCCGCACAGCCACCCTTCCCAGCACAAAGGCGACAACTATAATCACAGCAATGATAATCAATCGTTTCGTTACAACCGACATGATAAATTTCCTTTCATTTCTCTTTCATGGCACTTGACGCAACAGTTGTTACGCCATATACTATACCGCAGAACAGGAAAAAAATAAAGTCACAATTGCGGTGTAATTGTGACATCAAGGAGGGCAAAGCCTATGGGATATAACAAAAGAAACGATGAGATCAACGCCATTACAAAAGAGAGTATTGCATTCGCCTATTACGAATTACTGCTAAATGAACAAAATATTTCTGTGACTATGATCTGCGAAAAGGCGGGAGTGTCCCGCAACGCCTACTACCGCAATTTCAATTCCACAGATGAAATCATTATTTATTGCCTCATCTCGAAATGGGCAAAATACTGTGAAGAAAACCCCGTTCCCCCGGAGGACGGAGAAGTGTTGATGCAAAGACTGATCCAGTTTTTTTACTCGGAAAAAGAGTTTGTCCGATCCATCCAAAAGCACGATAAAATCTATTTAATCGAAAATCTTTTCAGAAAAATCATCATTCCGGCAGATGATATTGGCATGGCAAAATACATTCTATATGTGGTCGCTTATTCGGTTTATGGTATCATACGGGCGATGATCGACCAGAATTTTTCTGAAACGCCGGAACAGCTTGAGAGAATGTTTTCCGAACATAAAATTGTTCAAAAATAGGCAATGTACATTGAGAAAAATATTGCCAAACATTGAATTATGCTGTAAAAATGCCCTCCCGACATATTCGATATACGGCTGCCTGTGCAGAGTCTCCACAAACAAAGGATTCCAGTCATCCTCCGGTTGTTTGGGTGCATATTCTTCTTTCCATCGTTCCAGCAAACGCAGGTACTGCTGCATGAGTTTCTCCGAGAAATCTTCAAAACTGGCAGCACGGTAAAGCACAGACGAAATCTGTCTCCGTACAAGTACAATCGCTTCCCGATTCGTCCTTTAGGCTGGCTCTCTCCGAACGAGTATCTTGCTAAATACAGGAACAACACTTCTGCTTCCTCTGCGTAACACATCATTGACAAACCTACAAAAATTTTATAATAAAACGAGAAATAACTCTTGAAAGCGGCAGTAAAATATGATATATACATTATACGAAACATTGATTCAGATGAACGTTCCACCGTTCAATGATGTGTAAAAGTGAGGTGCTTGCCATGACTGCCGTGATCTACGCCCGCTATTCCAGCGACAACCAGCGTGAAGAATCCATTGAAGGTCAAATTCGTGAATGCACGGCATATGCCGAGAAAAACGGCATTACCATTGTCAAGCACTACATCGACCGTGCCATCTCTGCCAAGACAGACAACCGCCCACAGTTCCAGCAGATGATCAAGGACAGTGACAAGAAGCTGTTTGACATTGTACTGGTCTGGAAGCTTGACCGCTTTGCCCGAAACCGCTACGACAGTGCTCGGTACAAGACCCAGCTGAAGAAGAATGGTGTCAAGCTCATGTCTGCCACCGAGATCATCTCCGAGGGGCCGGAGGGCATCATTCTGGAATCGGTGCTGGAAGGTTATGCGGAATACTACTCCGCCGACCTTGCCGAGAAGGTCGTGCGTGGACAGACTGAGAACATCCTGAAAGGCCGCTGCAACGGTGGTCGTGGAACCTTTGGCTATACGCTGGATTCGGAGCGGAAGTTCCACATTGACCCTCTCACCTCGCCTTTTGTGCTGGAATCGTTCAAGAAGTACAATGAAGGCTCCACCATGAAGGAGATCCGGGACTGGCTGAACGAAAACGGCATCAAGAACCCGGTGGGCGGTGCGTTTACTTATAACAGCGTTGAACATATGCTCAAGAATCGGCGGTACATCGGAGAACTGAAATTCCGGGATGTGGTCGTACCGGATGCCATCCCGCCCATCATTCCGCTGGAACTTTTTGAGGATGTGCAGGAAAAGATCGCCAAAAACAAGAAAGCCCCTGCCCGTAGAAAGGCAGAGGATGACTACCTGCTCACCACCAAGCTGTTCTGCGGCTATTGTGGGGCGTTGATGTTTGGCGAAAGCGGCACGAGCCGGACGGGCGAAGTCCACCGCTATTATAAATGTGCTACTGCCAAAAAGCACAAGGGCTGCAAGAAAAAGACCGTCCGTAAGCAGTGGCTGGAAGATCTGGTAGTCAATCAGACTATGCAGCTTGTCCGGGACGATGCCGCCATGGAATCCATCATCGCCAAGGTGATGGAGCTGCAAGACCGGGAGAACACCAACCTTCCCCTCTATGAGAAACAGCTCCGGGATGCGGAAGCGGGTATCCAGAATATGCTGAATGCGATTCAGGCCGGTATCCTCACCAGTTCCACCAAGGAGCGGTTGGAGCAACTGGAAGAAACCAAGCGTGAGCTTGAAGCCCGCATTGCGGAAGAGAAGCTGGCGAAGCCCAAAATCAAAGAGGAATTTATCCGTTTCTGGCTGATGAGGTTCCGTAAGCTGGACATGAGCCTGAAAGATCAGCGGCAAGCGTTGGTGGATACGTTCATCAATTCGATCTATCTGTATGATGATAAGGTTTTAATAACCTTTAACTATAAGGAAGGAACACAGACCATCACTTTTGAGGAAGCTGCAGAAGCTGCATCAAAGGGAAATGGTTCGGATTTGGGTTGCATTCCTGCACCAGAAAATGCCGTGAAATCGAAAGATTTCATGGCTTTTTTGTTTTGTAAGCCATGGGTGCACGGTTTCTGCACGGTTTTTGCACGGTGGGTATTATCCATGTCCGATTATGTAGGGCGCTGTATTGCATTGCAATCAGTGCCCTTTTTTGCATCAGGTGAGCAGTGCCAAGCGGAGCTTTGCCTTCATTTCCGGGTCGGCATCCTTGAGCAATTCCAAAAGAGCCGTCATGGAGATGGTGGGCTCGCCTGTGGCGGGTACAGCCTGCGGGCTGGAGGTGTCGGGCTTGGCATAGAAGCCGCTTTCAAACTTCTTGCCCAGCTCCACACGGGAGGACTGCTGGATATGAGCGTAGGTGTTCACCAGCATATCCGCACTGGCGTGTCCTGTGGTCCCCTGCACCGCCTTGATGTCACCGCCGGAGATCATCAACTGGTAGGTGGCACTGGAGTGACGCAGCCCATGAAAGACGATGCGTGGGAACTCTGGGTGTGCATCCTGCCATTTCAGAAACTTCTTGCGGATGAGCACCGGCTCCACCGCCAGACCGTTGGGCAGCCGCAGCAGCATCCCGCTGTTGCGGTACCGCTCCGGGTCGAGGGCTTCTTCCCGTTTCAGGCGTTCCAGCCACTGTTTCAGCTCCTCCCGCAGGGCGGCGGTCATAAAGATGGTGCGGCAGGAGGCTTCGGTCTTGGTGTCCTTCAGGATAAGGGAGGTCTTGCTGCCCTCCAGCTTGTCCGGGAAGATGCGGAGGATGCAGCCCTTGTCCACCTGCGCCAGCGTGTCCTTCTGCACCCGCTGCATGGAACGGTTGACGGTGAAGGTGCCCATGCCGTTGGCAGCATCAAAGTCGATGTCCTCAGGGGTCAGACCGGCAACCTCACCCTCTCGGAGTGCACCCACCAGTGTCAGGTGCACTGCCAGATGCAGGATGGGGTCCTCCATGCTGTCCAACGCTGCCCGCATCTCCTCCACCTCCCAGATGCTGCGCTCTTGGGTGGTCTTTTTGGGCGCTTCCACCGGGACAGGGCTTTTGATGAGGATGCCCCACTCCACCGCCAGCAGAAAGGAGTTGTGCAGAAGCTGGTGGACCTCATGAAGGGTAGTGCCGGAAAGGGTGCGCTTTTGTTGCTTGGGCGAGAGGTCTCGCCGCTTGCCGCCCACATACTGCCCGCAGGGGGTCTTGCTCAGGGTGTCGTACAGGGCTTCGATGTGGTAGGGCCGCAGCTTCTGCATCTGCATCTCCCCGATATAGGGGATGATGAGGTTCTGGATGAGCGCCAGATTGGACTGGTAGGTCTTGGGTGCCCACTTGTGCTTGCTGCACTGCTTGGGCAGCCAGTCCATCAGGAACTCTGCCACCGTCACCGTGGACGGGATCAGGAAGTTGCCGGTCGCCAGCTCATGCTCGATCTGCTTCTGGCGTTTCACCGCCTCCTCTTTGGTGGGAAAGCTTTCCCATTTGTCGCAGCTCTTGCCGTGCTCGTCCTGATAGGTGTAGCGGACACTGTAAGAACTGCCGCGTTTCGTGATATATGCCATAGATTTGCCTCCTTATCAAGCTGCCCGGTAGAGCCACGCATCGAAGCTGTCTTTCGGGATGCGGATGCTTCCGCCTGCCCGCAGGACACGGAACTCGGTGGTGCTGTTGCACAGGTTGTAGGCGGCACGCTGGCTGATGGCCAGCATCTGCGCGACTTCCTTCACCGTGTACACCAGCTTAGTGGTCTCAGGGCTGTTGGTCGGAGACTTGACGGCATTGGTTCGAGTGACCACCTCCATTGTAGCCGGATTCGAGTCCGACTGCAAGAACTTTTTCGTATAATCCAATGGTTTCACATTCTCGTACATTTTATTACACATAGGCATTGCTCCTTACTTATCATGGCGCACCACAGGCTCCTGCGTGCGGTTCTCATAAAATCTGATGACTTCCGGCGGGATGCTGTCTAACGTTTTCAGGGCGGCTTCATAGTCCTGCCGCAGCTTGGCATCCTCCAGACGCTTCAAGACGCTCCCTTCCTTCGCTTTATCCAGCGAGGCAGAGAGCGTCTTATTTTTCTCTTTCAGCTTTTCGTTTTCGGCGGCAGTCTTGGTGAAGGCCACGTTGTACTTTCGCAGCTGGCCCTTCATCCGTGCCACGTTGGGGATATAGCTGTCCAGCACCTTGCTGATCTCCGCCGCACGGCTCTTGCCGTTGAAGGGATTGATACCCACCAGCAGGGCATCCAACTGCTCCTTCTGCTTGGTCAGTTGAGTCATCTCCTTGAAGATGCGGGGCGGGATGTGCTCCCGCCCGGTCTGGCTGGCACTTTCGCCCCGTTCCAGCTCCGGGTACTGCTTGACCATGTGCTGCCAGAACTCGTCCTGCCACTTCACAAGGTTCTTGCGGTTGCCGATGATCTCTTTGGCGCTCAGCCGCCCGTCAGCGGTCAAGGGCACAAAACAGAGGTGCAGGTGGGGCGTTTTCTCATCCATGTGGACAACGGCAGAGAGAAAGGTATCCGGGTGCTGTCTGCCCTCCAAAAATTTCAGGGCGTACGCAAAGTACGCCTTGACTTCGCTGTGCGTCTTGCCTTTGAAAAACTCCGGGCTGGCGGTGACGAGTGCTTCCACCACTCGCACGCTGTCCTTGCGGACACGGCAGTGGGCGGCGGCTATCATGCGGTCGGCTTCTTCCCGGTACCTGCCCTGTGGCTGCACCAGATGGAGGTTGTAGCGGCTCCGGTTCGTGTCGATATCCGGGTTGCTGGCGTACTGCTCTTTGGTGCGCTCGTTGTGGGCTTCGATGGGGCTGATGGCAGGCCCCTTGTACTTTTTGAACCTTAAAATGCCGTATTGGGCTTTCATAGATCACGCTCCTTCTTGGGGTGTACAAAAAATCTGTACGGACTTCAAATAACCCGTACGGTCTGTACGGTGTACGGAAATCTAAAATAAAAACGATAACACGTTTAAATATGCTCCAATTTGCCGTACAGGTGCGTACAAGTACAGACCGTACAGGTTGTACGAACTTCTTCCGTAAAAAATGCACTTTTTACGGACAGGGGTGGACAAGCGGTTCGATGCCCACGAATCCTCGCACCCTGCGGCCACCGGGCAGATAGATGTTGTTGGTGGCTTCAAGGTTATAGCGGCGGTCATTCTGGCGCAGTTCCGCGCTGAAACGGATGGCCGATACGCTGTGGCAGGCGTTGTCCTCGCACCACTGCTTATAAATGTCGTAGAACTCCTTGGAGCTGATGGAGCAGTCTGCCTTAAAGCGGAAGTAGCCCTCGGATTCCATGAAGTCGATAACATTGTTGCTGCTGCGTTTGATGGTGTCCACGTTGGCGGCGGCTCGTTCGCTGACCGTGAAGCGGAAATCGTTCTGCACCAGCCGGTGCAGCCCTTCCAGACACCAGAGCAGGATGCCTTCCAACTCGGCGCACATCTTCTCCACAAGGAAGGGGTCATCCGTGCGGTTAGCAGGCTTGTCCTTGGTGGTCAGGATGAGCTGGCGGCGGAAGAAACCGTCCGAATGGTCGTACAGCGAGGTCAACGCGCCGTTGCCGAAGCAGAGGAACCGGGCGTAGATGTCCCGCTGGTAGCTCTGGACACCCTTGCGCTCCAAGTCCAGCTTGGCTTCGGCGGTCACGATGGTCTTGATATAATTCGTCTTGGGCAGGGCGTTCATGTCCATATCATCGTCGATCATCAGCAGGCGGCGTTCCAGATCGGCGCGGGCAAAACGGTTATTCTCCACTTTCTGGACGCTGCCATTGCTGGCGGCATCCCCCATGAGCCGGTTCAGCACCAGCCCGATTCTGGATTTGCCTTCGCCGCCCTTGCCGACAATGAGCATCATCTTCTGTCCCTTGGTGCTGGGGATCAGGCAGTAGCCCAGATACTCCTGCAAGGTGGGGATGTCGGCATCGTCCAGCAGCTCGTGCAGAAAGGTCAGCCAGCGGTCAGGGCTGGGGGCCTTGGGGTCATACCTCACAGGCAGGCGGTTCTGACAGAACAGGCGGCTTTCCTGAAAAGAGCCATCCGGCAGATGATACACACCGTTCTGGAGGTGGATGCAGTCCTGCTCGATGGGAAAGGGGTCGGAAAAGGCCAGCAGCTTGATGGTCTCCAGAATGTTGGTGACCTTTTTGGACAGGCCGGAGGTGACATATTCCTCGATGTTCTCCAAGATGCGCTGCTTGATCTCGCTCTCGTCCTCCACCGGACCGTCCAGCGTGTACAGCGTACCGTTGACGCATTTCAGCGGCCACTGTTCCAGAAAGGCGCGGCCAAACTGGACTTCATCGATTTTCTTTCCGTTGTACCAGTCCGGCCATAAGGGGTTGCGGGAAATGTTTTTCTTCATGTGGTGGTTCTCCTTTAAAAAAGTAAAGTGGTGATTATCATAATGATAAGCACCACTTTAGGTGAATGAATCGTCAGGCGCACTTTGCCAGAGCAAGGCGGTCGGTGCGCTCCTCCAGCATCAGCAGGTACGACCCGGACAGCAGCTGTGCGGCGGCAGCGGCCTTCTGCTGGGACGTCCCAAATGCAACGCAGTCCGTCAGGTGCTCGATGGTTTCGGTCATGTGGAGGGCTTCCACGAACCGCTCGTCCAGCGGTTCTTCCGGGCTGGCGGGCTTGTAACGCTCTCGCCAGTCGTGCAGCAGGTCGAGATAATCGGTCAGCACCCGCAGGCAGTAGGCGATGTCTGCCCACTGCTCGTCCGTCAGGCCACGCTTGGGCGGCGGCAGGGCGATGGCATTGGCGGGCGGCTTGTCCGGGTCAAGCCCGAAGTCACTTGCGAGCTTCTCGGCGGCTTGCCGGGGGTTCAGGTCAAACAGCTTGGCGGTGAGGTCGATGGCATCGCCGTTGGCTCCGCAGCCAAAGCAGTAATAATAGGTGTCGTTCAGCTTCATGCTGGGGTCGCTGTCAGAATGGAACGGACAGCACACCATGCCATGGCGGTCGGGCTCCATGCCGTACATCTCTCCCACTTGCCGAACGGTGATGGCGGACTTGATCTTTTGATATAAACTCAAAATTTCTCCTTTGGTCAAAGGCTCTGGCACGGATCAATTTGATCCCTGCCACGTTCAAAGCCGGTCTCCCTTGCTGCCTCCCGACAGGAAATCTTTTTGGACTCTGTGTCGGCCCCATGCAGGGCGCTCGCTCCCCCGATGGGAGGTCTTGGCGGTCTGGGCAGTTCGGACGGTCATTCTGTTCTCAAGGTCCTATAATGAAAGATATTTCAGAGGGCTTTCGCGGGAAGCCCTTAATATGTTCGCTGCTGGGGAGTTAATATGTTTTCTTTCTGTCTATAGGATAGCACCGCAATGGCCGCTGTGCCGTATATCCATAATGTCGGAAAACAGGTGCAGAAACTGCAAAATTCCACGCTTATGGACAGGAACCGCCGGAAGTGGTATACTGTGCAAAAAACATCGGAGGTGCGACCATGAACATCAAGCTGACACTGGGAGAACGGCTCAAAGACCTGCGTGTGGAGCGGAATCTGAAGTTGGAAACGCTGGCAGAGCAGACGGGTCTGTCCAAATCGGCACTGTCGAAATACGAGAGCGACGACGTGACCGATCTCAGCATTTATGCAGTGACAACGCTGGCTGAGTTTTATGGTGTGACCACGGATTATCTGCTGGGTGTGACGGAAAACAAAAAGCGCCCAGATGCAGTCCTTTCGGACTTGCATCTGAGCGATGGCGCAGTGGACGTATTAAGGAATGGAAAATTCAATCATCGGCTGCTGTGCGAGCTGATCGTGCATGAGAATTTCCAGCGGTTCATGACCGATCTGGAGATCTATGTGGATGGATATGTCAGCGCAAACATTCAAAACCTCAATGCCGGTCTGGAAGCAACACGGCAAATGCTGAAAAAGAAGTATGCAGCAGATGAAAATGATTTGTACATGAGCACCTTGAAGCTGGGGCAGATCGATGAAGATGAGTACTTTGGCCGGGTCTTGTATGATGAACTGGTGGCTATCCTGAAGAACATCAAGACGGAACACCGCAAGGACAAGACCACTTCGGATGGTGCGATGGTCGATAACTTGATGAAGGAACTGGAGGATGCACAGAAACTTGAAGGGTCTGCGGATGAAAAGAAGATCCGAACGGCATTGAAGGCAATCGGCATCAACTACGATAAGCTGACAGAGGATGAAAGAAAGCTGATAAAAAAGATCCTTTATAAAACGGCAATGCTAAAACCGGGGACACTTGCAGGCAACCGGGGCAAGCACAGACGCTGATTATTTGCCCTGCAGCTTATAGGGTGCGCTGCTGCGGCAGGAAGGGGAACGTACACCATTGGTTCCTCTGCAAGCCTGCGCTGGGTGGGCAGAGACTGTCAACTGCCACGCCCATCCGCGCATCCTTCTGCCGCAGAACAGGTGCTTGCCGGAGCCTCTCGCAGCCCCTTTTCCGCGTCAGCCGGAACCAAGGTGTAACACACTAGACTTTGCAGGCAAAGTCGTGTGCCAAAGGGGTGCTGCGGCCCCTTTGGAAACCCATCAAAATAGAAAAGCCGGATGCCAATCTTAAAGTAGATGACACCCGGCTTTTTATAGGTTACCGCATTTGCGCACAGAATTCTTCAAAGGTATTGGTTTTAAGCAATTCAAGGGTGCGGGATGTGGAGTTGAACAATTCCACGATCCTGTCGAAGGCGGGTTTAAAGAACTTCATCTCAGCTTCGGTAATGCCGATCATCAGAACGAAATGCACCGTTTTCTTTTTCCACTGAATTGGCATATCATTATGGATAACACAGATGAAGGAACGGTCGGCGTACTGATTGATGGCGTGAGGCACAGCCAGTACATCGGTGAAGGCGGTACTGGAAAACGATTCGCGCTGCAGAACGTCTTGTACAAATTCCTCTTTCGCATAGCCATGTTTGACACACTGTTCTCCCATGAAATGAATGTAGGCTGCGGCATCGGACAGACTCACGTTGCGGAAATACAGTTCTTTGTGCAGTAGGCTCTGCAAAAACTGGTGGGCACGGGCAAGTTCCCGCTCGGTGCTGATGGAGCTTAGCTGGGCGCGGATACTTTCACAGTTGGCTTTAGTTAGGATCGGGCTGATCTG
The DNA here is from genome assembly GCF_003478175.1 of Faecalibacterium sp. OF03-6AC. NCBI lineage: Bacteria > Bacillati > Bacillota > Clostridia > Eubacteriales > Oscillospiraceae > Faecalibacterium > Faecalibacterium sp. OF03-6AC. The sequence continues at coordinate 15,681 of NZ_QUEN01000016.1, forward strand.
CACCACATGCGGATGCTGTGTGCCCAGCGGCAGGGTTGTCAGCACAAGGTCGCATTCCGGCTGACGGTTGAGGTACCGGTTCAGGGGCAGAACTTCCTTTACGATGATCTGGTTGGCAAAAGCAACATTGATCTCGTGGATCAGCTGCCGTGCCAGCATATGGTAGGACTCCACAATAACTACACAGGTGGCGTGTTCCCGGCTCTGTTTGTTGTTCTCCAGATAAGAACCAATGTGAAACGCAATGAATGCGATCTCGTCCTCGCTCACTTCGATATGGTAGATCTGCGCAAAGCGGTGTGCAAAGTAGACCGCCATATCGTAGACAGGGGCATAGTCTTTCTTGAACTGTAGCGCAATGGGATTGGGGTAGCTGATATGGAAGGCACATCGCTGCTGCGCATAATACATGTGCAGGGAGAACTGCAGGATATAGTCGTTGTCAAATTCCGGGGTGCAGTACCGCTGGGACATCATGGAAAGGATGGAAGCCACATTGTGGATGAACTCCGGGCTGATGACACACTGGATATCCACGGTTTCGTGCTCCACCGAAAGGGCAATCAGCATCAAGATCTGCTTATAATCCCGCTCCGGGATGCGGATGCTGTATTTTTGCTCGAAATTTGCCGAGATCATGTCGGCCAGATTCACGATGTCTTCCCGATCCTGAGAGGATGCCAGCAGCTCATCTACCGAGATGGGCGGTTCTTTGTCGTCCAACTCATTGCCGATGTTCAGCCGGATGAGGATGACCAGAATATGGATCAGCAGATTATTCAACGCAAAATCGTTTAGAAATAGTTTGGACTCCTGACAGGTCGTGAACAGCTCCTGCATAATGCCATCGATATCCTGAGAGGGAAACAGCTGTTCCAACGCATCTTTAGAATTGAAAAAGCCGTAGGTGTTGCGCACGGCAAGGCTGCCGATCATTTTGCGACGGTTCTGCTCGCTGCCACGCAGATAGAACTGGTATTTCTGAGATTCGATGCGCAGGTCGTATTCTTTGGCGATCTCTTTTACCTGTGGGATGACGGTATTCAGAATGGTGCTGGAACTGACATACAGGGCTTCAGCTTCGTCAAAAGCGTTGACCCCCTCCTTACTGGTCAATAGATCAGAGAGCACCTTCCAGACGCGGGATTCTGCTTCGTTGGGCAAGCTGTCCAGACTGGCGGTATGGCTTTCCAGGCGGTAGCCCTCCCGGGAGGAAGTAATAACGGCCTTGCCCTCCTCGTTAATGGCTTTGATGTAGTTGCGCACCGTCCGTTCACTGGTACCAAGCATATTGGCAAGTGCTGCAGAGGAAATGCTCTGCGATGCGTCGGATAAGATCTTCAGCAGCTGCGTGCGCTTATCGGTTTTCATGCAGAGACACTCCTTCTATAAAAATACAGGTGAAAGACAGAATAAAAACTTATATTATATAGTATAGCAAATGGAAGAAGAAAACTAAACCATACTTTTTTCCGCCTTGTTGGAAAGATGAGGAATTTGCCGGAATCGGGGAAAAACTTTGTTTTGTTTTCACAAACGGACCTGATATACTGGGCACAACGAAACCCGGAAGCGATTCCGGAGAAAAGAATTGTTTCATTGGATATGGAAAGGAGCAATTGTTATGACCCGTATCTTACTTGCCTGCGGCATTGGTGCTTCCACCGGCTTTATGGCCGCCAATATGCGCAAGGCCGCAAAGGCTCAGGGTTTGGATGTTTCCATCCACGCTGTGAGCAAATCTCAGGTGCCGGAGTACGCCGACAAGATTGACGTGCTGCTGCTTGGCCCCCACTTTTCAGCCGAGGTTCCCAAGTATAAGGAGATGCTGAAGGACCACAATGTGAAGGTGACTTCCATTGATCCGGACGACTATGCTGCATTGGATGGCGAAGCCATTCTGGAGTCGGCCCTCGAGTTTTATGAAGAAGGTTGAAATGGGAGGAAAAAACTATGATGGAGAAGATTCAGGCATGGATCGAGAAACATCTCGTTCCGGTCGTTAACAAGATCACGTCGAACTTCTGGTTCGGCATCGTGGCAGATGCGATCCTGTTCATTGTTCCGTTCTCGATGGTCAGTGCCATCCCGTCCCTGTGGGCCATCCTCCGCCGCTTTGTTCCGGTGCTGCCGGACATCAGCCCGCTGAGCACCTTCTCGTTTGGTCTGATTGGTCTGTTCGTGGTATTCGTGATCCCCTACAACTGCCTGCAGAAGATCGAAAAGAAAGACCGCTCCATGATCGCAGGCTTTACCGGCATCGGTGCCTACATGATGTGCATGAACTTTCAAACGGTAGACGGCGGCTCGCTGGTTTCCATGAACAAGTTCGGCGCAGGCGGTATGTTCACTGCTATGGTGGTCGGCCTGATGGTGGCTGTCATCTACAAGCTGCTGGCCAAGTATTCCTTCTTTGGTGAGGACAGTGTGATCCCCGACTTTGTTAAGAACTGGTTCGACAACATCGCGGCCATCCTCATCAGCCTGACCATTGCCTATCTGTTCACCTACATTGCAAAGATCGATGTGTTTGCCATGGTGCAGGTCCTCATGAAGCCGGTTACCAGTTTTGCACAGAGCGCACCTGGCGTCATTATGATCGTGTTCCTGCAGAATGTGTTCTACTTCTTCGGTGTCTCCGGCTGGGTGTTTACCCCTGTTACCCGCAGCATTACGCAGGCTGCTATTGCTGAGAATGCAGAACTGGTAGCTGCCGGCCTTGCGCCCAAGAATATCTACGCTTACGGTTTCAGCCGTTATCACCACATCGGCGGTCAGGGCGCTACCCTTCCGCTGGCACTGTTCATGCTGCGTGCAAAATCCAAGAAGTTCCGTCTGCTGGGCAAGGCTACGCTGGTGCCCTCCATCTTCAACATCAACGAGCCTTTGCAGTACGGTGCAGTCGTCGGCAACCCCTTTATGCTGATCCCCACTGTGCTCATCGCCATCATCCTGCCCGGTTTCTCCTACCTGTGGTTCGCCATGGGCTGGGGCACCATCAACTACGTCAACTTCGATATGAACTTTGCCCCCAACGCCGTGTCTGCCTTCTTCATGTCCGGCGGCGACTGGCGCAACGTTCTGCTGATCTGTGTCAACTTCGTGCTGGCTGCGCTGATCTGGTATCCGTTCTTTAAGGCAGCGGACAAAGCAGAATGCAAGAAGGAAGCCGAGCGCGAAGCTGCCAAGGCCGCCAAAAAGGCTGCCAAGGCTGCAGCAAAGGCATAATTGTTTCGAGTAAGATAAGAGGAAAATGAGGGAGAGGTAACATCCTATGGAAGAAAACGAAAAGCGCGATATCAATATGGTGGCAATGGAAGTCATCATGAACGCAGGCGATGGCCGCGACAAGATCGACGAAGCACTGGCCGCTATGGCCGAGGGCAAGCTGGACGAGGTGGACAAGCTGCTGGAAGAGGCAGAAGCTCTGATCGTCAAGGCACACAACGCCCAGACCGAGGTCATTCAGAGTCAGGTCAGCGGTGAGAGCATGGAGTACTCCCTGCTGTTCGTCCATGCGCAGGATACGGTCATGACCATCACCACCGAGCTGCGCATGACCCAGAAACTGCTGCCCATCGTCAAGATGCTGCTGAACAAGAAAGGAGACTGAACCATGGCAAAGACATTCCCGGAAGGATTCCTCTGGGGCGGCTCCACCGCCGCCAACCAGATCGAAGGCGCATGGAACGAGGGCGGTCGAGGTCCGGCTACTTCAGACTTCGCCCGCCTGATCACCAAACAGATCCGTGATACCGAGGGCACTTTTGATGTGCATGTGCCCCACAATGCAGCCTCCAAGGAAATGGTGGAGGACATGAAGGCTCACCCGGAAAATTGGGAGCTGCCCAAGCGCCGCGGCATCGATTTCTATCATACCTATAAGGATGATATCAAGCTGTTCGCCGAGATGGGCTTCAAGGTGTTCCGCATGAGCATCAGCTGGAGCCGCATCTTCCCCAACGGTGATGATGCCATCCCCAACGAAGAGGGTCTGAAGTTCTACGATGCAGTGTTCGACGAGCTGCACAAGTACGGCATTGAGCCGCTGGTCACCCTGTCCCATTTTGATACACCGCTGCATCTGGCCGAGGAGTACGGCGGCTTCCGCAGCCGCCACACCGTAGAGGCCTTTGAAAAGTATGCCGAGACGGTCATCCGCCGCTACAAGGGCAAAGTCAAGTATTGGCTCACCTTCAACGAGATCAACAATGTGCTGTCCAACCCCTTTACCAGCAGCGGCGTCATCTTTGACGGCGCACCGGAACCCGGCAGCTGCAACCCCTATCTGGGCCACTGGCAGGAGAAGTTCCAGGCTGTGCACAACCAGTTCGTGGCAAGCGCTCTGGCAACGAAAAAGCTGCACGAGATCGACCCGGATGCCAAGATGGGCAACATGCTCTGCCGTCTGGAAAACTACGCCGAGTCCCCGAAGCCCGAGGATCAGCTGCAGGTCATGTTCGAGGATCACTTCAACTGGTTCTTCACCGATGTGCAGGCCACCGGTGAGTATCCCTACTATATGCAGCGCTTCTTTGATGAGAACAACATCCACATCGAGATGGGCAAGGATGATATGAAGATCCTCAAAGAGGGTGCGGTGGACTTCATCACCATCAGCTACTACATGACCTACATCATGCGCTATAAGGGCAGCCCGGTGCCGCAGCCCACCGGCCGTCTGGTGTCCGATATCAAGAACCCCTACCTGCCTAAGACCGAGTGGGGCTGGACCATCGACCCCATCGGCTTCCGTATCACCCTGAACCGCATTTATGACCGCTACCACAAGCCCATCTTCATCTCCGAGAACGGTCTGGGAGCCGTGGATCACTTTGATGAAAAGGGACAGATCCAGGACGACTACCGCATCGACTACATGCGCGCCCATGTGGAGCAGCTGCGGGAGGCAATCGCAGATGGCGTGGACGTGTTCGGCTACGCATGGTGGGGCCCCATCGACCTGATCTCTTCCGGCACTTCCGAGATGACCAAGCGCTACGGCATGATCTATGTGGATCAGGATGACTACGGCAAAGGCACCGGCAAGCGCCTGCGCAAGAAGTCCTTCTACTACTATAAAAAGCTCATTGCTTCCAACGGCGCGGATCTGGAAAATGATGTGACTATCCCCGAAGAATAACCTGCATAACCGGAGACCCCCATTCTGCAAAGGAGCAGAGCTGACCAACCACAGCTCTGCTCCTTTTTTGCGGTGGTACGGCTGCTATGTGAAACGGAGAAAACTGTATGATCGAAAAAGAAGAGCTGGATCGGTTTATAGCGTCCTGCAAGGATGAACAGGCAGAACTGCTCATGACGCTGGGCCGCATCCCGGCCCCCAGCCACCACGAGGAAAAGCGCGCTGCGTTCTGCAAAAAGTGGTTCGAGCACGAGGGCTGCAACGAGGTGTGGATCGATGAAGCCCAAAACGTAATCTGCAAGTTCAACTGTGATCGGTACGATGAGATTACCGTGATGATGGCTCACATGGACGTGGTGTTTAATGACACGGAAGAACTGCCTATGCGCCGTGACGGCGACATCCTGCGGGCACCCGGCATCGGCGATGACACTGCCAATCTGGTGAACCTGATGCTAGCCACCCGCTTTCTGGTGCAGCACAAAGACCGGTTGCACACCGGTCTGATGATCGTGGCCAACAGCTGCGAAGAAGGCCTTGGCAATCTGAAGGGCTGCAAGGAGATCTTCAATAACTACGGCGACCGTATCAGGAGGTTTTATTCCTTCGACGGTTATATGTCCCAGTGCACCAGCATCGCCGTAGGCTCCCACCGCTACCGGATGCAGGTGCAGTGCCCCGGCGGGCACTCCTATCTGGACTTCGGCAAAGACAACGCGATTCAGATCGCTGCCGAGATCATTCACGAGCTGTACCGGATTACCCCGCCGCAGCAGGAATACACCACCTATAATGTGGGCCGCATTGAGGGCGGCAGCACAGTCAATTCCATTGCACAGGAAGTTACCCTGCTGTACGAGTACCGCTCTGCCAGTGAAGCGTGCCTGCAGGTCATGAAGGGGGAACTGAACCGGGTGGTGAATGAATTCCGCGCCAAGGGCAAAAAGATCAATCTGGAAGTGCTGGGCGTTCGCCCGGGCTGCGGTGATGGCGACAAGACCGAGCTGAAAAAGTGGACATCAGAAAACGCCGCCTGCATCCGGCAGTATTATGAGGGCGAACTGGATCTTGGTCCCTATTCCACCGATGCCAACATTCCTCTCTCGCGCAATGTTCTGGCCAATACCATTGGCACCGTAAAAGGTGCCGGTGCCCACACCCGTGCCGAATGGGTAGACCTGAAAAGTCTCCCGGCAGGACTTGGCATCGTATTGAGCCTGATGAACCGATATCTGGATTAAAAAGCAGAATGCCCGCCCACTGTGGCTTTTCCACAGCTGGGCGGGCATCATTTATATGGTAAATGTTTATTTACGCTGACTTTCCGGGATTTACGCTGAAAATACGCTGACTTGGCATGGTTTACGCTGAATTTACGCTGAAAACGCGCAATCGCGCGAACAAACCGAGAACAAAAATCGCACGGGCGTGCATTCTTCATGCGTGGGAAGGTGCGACGTGAAAGCTGGAACTTGTAAAAATAAACTGTAATACGATTGAATTTCGGAAAAGTGGAATCGCACGCTGGAATGCACGCGTGCAATGTTGCCTGAATAAAAGTCAGCGATAAAAACGCGCGTCGCGCGATTAGCGATTTTGCCGCGCGTTTTCTGTGGCTCAATCCTCCAGCCTGCCGTGGTCGCAGCCGAGGGAGAGATAATGCCCCATCTCCCCTCCCAGCACAAGCTGTGCATACTCCAATGGTTTGTTATACAGCAGCCAGTCCAGTTCTGCCCGCTGTGCCGGGGTGTTGCCGTACTCATCCTCAACGGCAATGCAGTCGATGGCAACGATAGAGCCATCCGCGAACCGGGCTTCCACCCGGTTGGTGTCCATGTTGTAGCGGCAGGAAAGCAATTTTGTCATAATAGTATCCTCCAAGACTTGATTTTTGGTGTGCGGTCACTCGAACCAATGCCGTCAAGTCGGTGTCGGATGAAGTGGATTTTAGTTTGTCCGGGAGTAAGTGCACGGTTTCTGCACGGTTTTTGCACGGTTTCAAAACGTGCAAAGGGTGCAAATCGTTGCAAAATCGGACAAAGGGTGCAGAAACTCGAAGTTCAAAATTTGCGATGTATCGCTTGGAAATGACGTTGAAACGTAACTTCCAAAAATTGATGGAATCGCCCGGTGTGCGCTACGAATCAGTAGGCCGGGGGTTTGAGTCCCTTCCATCGCACCAAACAATGAAAATCCGAACCTTTTCTCGATAGGAGAAGGGTTCGGATTTTTTGTTTTCTTCGGAAATGATAATTCCGGCTCATTCTCGACGGCCGTGTGTCCGAAACCTTATCAGAAAAAACGTGTAACGAAAGTCACAACTGTAAAGGTGCCGTAAGGCAGAAAGGACACGAGTATGAAGTACGATGAAAGAGCCTGCAAATACAACATGGACACCGGCTGCGTGGAGCTGCTGCTCCGGGATGGGAGAATGATCTCCATTGACTGCACCGGGGTCGAGGATGCACTGGATGTTACCATGGCACAGCAAACCGAACTTGACTACCTCATCTACAATGACCCGCTAGGCTATGCGGATTTGATTCTGAATGGCAATCCGAAGGAATATCTGAGGAATGTGGCTGGGAGTCATGGGTTAGAAAATTAAAGGCAAAACAAAAACAGGGTGCGTCCACCCGGACGCACCCTGAAAAATCCACATACGATAGCGATATGTACAACAGGGCGTTCCCCGTCGGGAACGCTCTGTTTTTCTTTGCCGGAGAGATGAGCCTGTTCCGCCTGCCACGCGGCAAATTCTCTTTGCCCTTCTTCGCTGTTCCAGCAGGCAAGGATGGCCGGATAGAATGCCCGTGCCAGACGGTCAA
>NZ_QUEN01000016.1:23661-23885 GCF_003478175.1 Faecalibacterium sp. OF03-6AC
ATATGTACAACAGGGCGTTCCCCGTCGGGAACGCTCTGTTTTTCTTTGCCGGAGAGATGAGCCTGTTCCGCCTGCCACGCGGCAAATTCTCTTTGCCCTTCTTCGCTGTTCCAGCAGGCAAGGATGGCCGGATAGAATGCCCGTGCCAGACGGTCAATGACTTCATCGGGGTAAGGGGAAGTGTTTGTGGACTTTTTCTTTTTGTTCAAACGCACGCTCCTTTG
>NZ_QUEN01000017.1:0-18324 GCF_003478175.1 Faecalibacterium sp. OF03-6AC
AGAAATTTTGGAGGAATAAGATGTTTTACGCTGGAATTGATATGCTGTTCAGCATTCTGTTTCCCATCCTGTTCCTTGTGGTTTTGGGTATGATCCTATACACCATCATCGGAAATATCAGCACATGGAATAAAAACAACCATTCGCCGCGGCTGACTGTTCCGGCAACGGTTGTGGCAAAGCGCACGGAAGTTTCTCGCCACCATACAGACAATACGATGGCGCATACGTTCACGACCTATTATGTGACCTTTCAGGTAGAGAGCGGCGACCGCATGGAGCTTACCGTAAGTGGTTCGGACTACGGAATGCTTGTGGAGGGCGACATTGGAAAGCTGAGTTTTCAGGGCACCCGCTATCTTGGGTTCGAGCGGAACTAAGCGTTCTCCTACATTATATAGTAAGGAGTACTGTACGGACAGCTACATTATCACCAAAACATTTGTAAATAATCGGCAGCATTTTTTGAACCAGCTTCTGAACGAAGAACTGTAATGCCGGGAAAGGACATTCCATATGAGTGATTCTACGTTGAAAGAACTTTGGCAGCAGGTCGCAGAAAAGAAGAACTGTGAAGCAAAGCAGAAAGAACTGACTGCCCAGAGAGATACGCTTGCTGATCGTCTGAAAAAGCTGGAAAAATCCAAGCTGGCAGAACAGGCTGATGTGGACCGTCTGGAGGGGCACAGCCTTGCCGCATTTTTCTATCAAGTGATTGGAAAAATGGATGAAAAGCTGGACAAAGAACGGCAGGAAGCCTATGCAGCCCGTGTCAAGTACGATGCGGCTCTCCATGACCTTTCTTCCGTTGATGCCGACTTGGAGCAGATTCAAAATAGACTGGCACGGCTGTCCGATTGCGAAAGGCAGTATCAAGCTGCTCTTTCCGAAAAAATCAAAAGCATCAAAGCATCTGCCCACCCTGCCGCACAGCAGGTTGCGGAAAGCGAAAGCCGTATTGCCGCACTGAAAGTCCAAAAGCGGGAGCTGCTGGAAGCCATCAACGCTGGAAAGACCGCCCTGCATACGGTCAATGAAGTTCTGGAAACCCTCGACAATGCCGAGGGCTGGAGTACATGGGACGTAATGGGCGGCGGTTTGATGGCCGATCTTGCCAAGTATGAAGAACTGGACGATGCTCAGGAACAAATCGAACAGCTTCAAGTGGAACTGCGGCGGTTCAAAACTGAACTTTCCGATGTTGAAATCACCGCCGACCTTCAGATTACAGTAGACAGCTTTCTGAAATTTGCGGATTTCTTCTTTGATGGCCTCTTTGCAGACTGGGCAGTTCTGGATCACATCAACCAGGCACAGAGCAGAGTGGAAAACACCAAGGATCAAATCAAGCGAGTCCTTGCACTTCTGAAAAAGATGCGCGAAGATGTTGATGTCCAAATCGCTGACGAAAAAGAAAAGCAGGAGCAGCTTGCGGTGGAAACCGAACTGTATGTTTGAAGAGTCCGCTTATGTGATATGATTCGATAAAACCGAATTTGCAGGAGGTGTTTCGATGAAAACAAGAAGGTTTGCTTTATGTCTGGCAACGGTTTTTCTGGTGGCGATTTATATCAATATTCAGAGAAGCCATACTTTCACCCTTTCAAACGATGAAGGCACCATAAAGACAGAACAAATACAGCCACTTTGGGGAACTGTAAAAGTGAGCGGTGATTGTGATACTGAGGTGGTCTTTACCGATGTAGAGACTGGAGAAAAATACAGAATCGGATATATTACACAGGGCGTAACGGAAAGAATCAAACTCGAAAGAGGCAAATGGTATAAGGTGGCGGGCGGAGGCAACCTTACACTGAATCCGGTAAACATTCGAGTCGAATAAATGTAAGTTCCTTGCGGGCAGCTATGAAAGCTGAAGCTGAGAAGAGAGTTTTGAATATTCACATATGAAGGAGTACAGTTCTATGAGTTACGGTTGGGCAACTGTTTTCACTTTAGCGGCATGGTTTGCAGGGCTTGTGATTGATGTAAATGTGCGGGTCGGCGACCTCGGTTTACGAACCGTGCTTCCCGTCATCGTGATGGGGTGCTGCGTTATGAAGTACATTTCCCCCCTGGTTAGCATAAGTAAACCACAGTTAATATAGCATATTTTCATGGCCGCAGTCCATGGATGTTTTTTGAATTTTGAAGTATGCGTGTTGTTTATGTTACTGTTCAGGTGCGAACTTGATTAAGAAAAGCCGGTGGTGTAAACTGTAATCAGTCAAAACCACTGGCTCTTCTTAATCCAGAATCCTGGATACTCTATCAAAGAGGTTATTGGATCCAGAACGGTTCGCCTAAACCGAGGGCCGCGCTGCGCGCTTCTGGCGTTCTTTTTCCCTGTACATCCGGTCGTCGGCTTCGCGGAGGAAGGCGGGCAGGTCTTCGACCAACGACTGCCAGAACGAGCCGATGGCTGCATCCACCTGATGGCGGACCAGTGCCGCCCGCAGAGCTTCCACCTGCTGTTCAAATTTTTCCTGCGTGACCGGGCAGCAGATGACCACGAACTCGTCCCCGCCGATGCGGCAGGCTTCACCGGGGAACACATCGTTCAGCGCGTCAGCTACACGGCAGATCAGGGCGTCGCCCGCCGCATAGCCGAACAGTCGTTGCAGCGCTTCAAGCCGTTGAGATCCATATCACACCTCCATTTTTACACACTCGGCATAGGTCAGCGGGAACGAAGCTTTCAGGACAGCGCTTTTCCGCACCGTCCAGTCGTTTTGCCGCAGGAAACGCAGGTATTCCTCGCTCGTCCATCTGCTGTGGAGAGGGAAGCCCGCCAGCTTCATGAAAAATGCCTTGACCTTGCCGGAAAACGAGTTTCCCGCGTGGGTGAAGGTCGGCGCAATGAGCACGCCGTCCTCTTTCAGCACCCGCTTGATTTCTTGCAGGGCTTTTTCCGGCTGCGGCACGATGTGCAGCGCATTGGACACGATCACCACATCAAAGGACTTATCCGCATAGGGCAGGCGGAACATATCCTGCACGGAAAAGTGCAGCTTGGCAGAGTGGTTATCACGCTTGGCCTCGGTAATCATCTCCGCAGAGGCATCCGTCGCCTCGATGTGCGCTGCCGCGTTCACAATGTGCTTTGCAATCAGTCCCGTGCCGGTCGCCAGCTCCAGCACCGTTTTGGCTTTCACCACCGGCCGGATCAGTTTATACATCTCTTCGTATGCCGCCCGATCCTTTCGCATAAAGCGGTCGTAACGACCGGCATTTTTGTCCCAGAAGGTCTTTCGTTCTTTCATAGCCGTTGCCCTTATCTCTTCTTTATTTTTTGCCGCATTGTGCCTCTCGGAAAGGATTCAAAGTGCCACTAAATTTTCCCGTGCAGGCATCTGTCCCGCCGCTCTCTGGCGTATTCCAGCAGTGCATTGCACGCCGGACAAAGCGCCTCGCCCCTTGTCCAATGCACGCCACAACAATACCGGCGCACCATGAGGGTAACGGTTTCGGTCTCCTTTTCCTTGTTCAAGTTCTGAAGTCCTTTCTGTTTTATACGCAGTTAGCACAATCTAACCGTCTGGTGGAAGAAAAGGCAGACCACCTGTATGCAGTCTGCCTTTTGCCTGATGCGAAAGCCCGCAGACGCGCGGGGCTTACAGCACCAGCGAGGGCGCGGTGTAGACCCGTGCCTTCAGCTCGCTGTTTAGCATATACAGCCCCTTGCTGTCACCGCCGAACAGCTCCATCTTGGTAATGAGGTCGGCGGCGTTCTTCTCCTCCTCGCCCTGTTCCTTGATGAACCAGTCCAGCGTCTGCATGGTACGGAAGTCCCTGACCTCGTGTGCGGCGGCGTAGATGGCATCGATGCTGGCGGTGACCAGCTTCTCGTGCTCCAGTGCCTTTTTCAGCGGGGTCATGTGATCGACTCGCTCCCACTCCGGCTTTGCGATAGCCTCAAAGGTGACGCCCTCGCCGTTATTCTGCAAATACTGATAAAACAGCATGGCGTGATCCCGTTCCTCCTGCGCCTGTACCCGGTACCAGTTCTCAAAGCCGTCCAGTCCGACGGCGGCGTAGTAGTTGGCAAAGTCCAGATACAGATAGGCGGAGTAGAACTCCTTATTGATCTGCTCGTTGAGCAGCTTAGATACGTTTGCGTTCATAATACTTCTCCTCCATAAGATTGTCTTTTTCCTGCTCCCGGCAGGGGGGGCAGATATACCGTACCCAGAGCGATGCTGGGATGCTCCCTTTTCATCTCCAGGAACACCTGCTCCGCCTTGGGATGCTGCTGCAGCTCCGTTACGGCGGCCAATATCTCCTCTGCGTATTTTGGCATACCGCCAACCCTCTAAATGCAAGAATGAGTCTTATTATTTTGCTTTTATTATACCTATATTTTTTTCTCTGTCAACAACCACAAAGGGCTTGTGCTCCAAAAGCTGCCTCGAAGCCGATTTTCTCAAATTATGTGACGCCGTCACAGTAAAACCGCTTGTCACGCGGTATACTACGCATAAAAACACAGCCGCAGAGTACATCTGTGGCTGTGTTTTGTGTTCAGTTGCTTACTGTTGCGTGGACTGGATATGGAGAGACAACATATCTCCCGATCTTACATGGGTTTCTTATCTGCCATCACTCTGGCAGTTTGCCTTGCAGATATGTCGGCATCCCCACTGCGGTCGTATCCGGCCTGACCTTAAACATGGCTTTTTCAATCTACCTCCCTTATCGGTTTTCCGCGATATATTTCTCCGCCATGTGAACTGCCACCGCGCCGTCCGCCACGGCGGTGACCACCTGACGGAGGGGCTTCGTCCGCACGTCGCCCACGGCGTAAACGCCGGGAATACTGGTTTCCGTGGTCTCTCCGGCCACGATATAGCCGCCGCCGTCCAGCTCCAGTTGACCCACCGCCAGCGCCGTGGCGGGCTGTCGGCCCACGCTGACAAATACGCCGTCGCAGTCCACCACGCTTTCCTCACCGGTGACGGTGTCCCGCAGGCGGACGCCGGTCAGCCTGTCCCCGGAAAGCAGCGCGGAAACGACGCTGTTCCAACGGAATTCCACGTTTTCGGCCTGTGCCAGCGGCTCGTGATAGATCTTGGTGGCCCGCAGGGTGTCTCTGCGGTGGACGAGGATCACTTTTTTCGCCACGCGGCTGAGAAGGAGGGCATCTGCCGCGGCGGAATTGCCGCCGCCCACCACGACCACCGTTTTGCCCTTGTAAAACATCCCATCGCAGGCGGCGCAGTAGGCCACGCCCCGGCCCAACAGCTCCGTCTCTCCGGCAACGCCCAGCGTTCTGGGGTCTGCGCCGGTGGCCAGCACCACGGTTTTCCCCCGGAAGATTCCCTCGCTGGTCTCCACGAGCTTGGGAACCGCCGTCAGATCCATGCGGAGGACTTCTGCGTATTCGCTGCGTGCCCCGAAGCGCTCCGCCTGCTTTTGCATCTTCTCCGCCAGAGAGAAGCCGTCGATCCCGTCCTCAAAGCCGGGATAGTTGTCGATCTGCTCGGTCAGGGCCATCTGCCCACCGGCGGACAGTTTTTCCAGCACGACGGTGTCCAGCCCCGCCCGTGCCGCGTACAGGGCGGCGGTGTAGCCGCCCGGGCCGCCGCCCACCACGAGCATATCATAAACATGATTGTTGTTCATATCTGAACCCTCCGTTATTTCGCCAAGGCTTCCTGAATGAAACGGTCGATTTCTGCCTTTGAGCCGGGCGCGGTGATGGAATCCACGGCCTTTCCGTTCCGGTACAGCACCAGAGTTGGGATGTCCTCGATCCCCTCGGCCCCCGCCAGCCGCGGCTCCTCGTCAATGTTGATTTTGCCGACTGCAAGGCTGTCCGCGTATTCCTCTCCAATCTTCTCATACGCAGGGCCGATCTTCCGGCAATAGCTGCACCATGGCGCCCAGAAATCCACCAAAACAGGCTTTTCCTCCCGGATTAACTGCTTAAACTGCTCCTGATTCATATTCATAGCTGCCATATCTGTCAGCTCCTTTCCTTTGTTTGGGTGTTCTCAAGACTCCGGTCTCGCCCCACACCACATTGTGACCTCATCCTGAGACGACGGTAGCCATATAAAAAATACCTCCTATTTTCCTTACTCAGACTCTGACGGATAGGTTCTTCTTTTCTAATGAAACATACGCTCAACCGCGGATCGACGGTCGCACATTTTACCGTTGCCTTGCTTCCCCCAGAGTCATTACATGTGGTACACCGCAGCGGTGCGAAGTCCTTCCGGCAGGCCGTCGGGCGCAGCAGGTGAAAGTTCCCAGCGTACCTGCCCCGCCCACTGGGAGGCGACGGCGGAGAAGTGGAGCATGACAATACCGAGATCCAATGCGGCATCCAAATTATCGGTGTAGGCATCCTCCTGCTGCACCAAATAGATGCTGTGATCCTGCACAAGGAAGCCATAGGGCTGACGGTTGAGATAGCTGGGGGAGAGCGAAGCGGCGTAGAAGGACTGCCAGAGCATATCGTCGTAGAAATCCATCATCTCGTCAAGCCCAGACTTGTTGCTCCAGCTCCCCATGTGAACCAAATCATTCACGCCCTTTTTGGGCGCGTAGTACTGCTGCTCGGCCCGCACATCGATCTGAGACATACTTAGGATATTCAGCCGCAGCTTTTTTGCGGTCTTTTCCCCGTAGCCAAAGGCAACGATTGCCGCCACCTCTAACGGGGTGGCGAGAGACAGTGCCTTTTTGATTTTGTCGCTGTCGGTGAAGGTCATCCAGCAGGTGTCAATGTCCAACTCAGTCAGCTTGAGGACGAGATCTTCCATCATGTAGCCGGCGTTGATGGCCGCATAGGAATGCGGGGCAGACATAAGGAGCAGGTAGTGCGGTGCTCCGATGAGAAATTGATTATAGCCCGCTGAGCTCTCCAGCGCCGGCTGTGCATCCTTGTCCAAGACGATCAACTCCGTTGCAATCTCCGGGACAAGACGGGGGCAGGTCTTTTCATAGTAGGATCGGAGCTGGCCGATAGCCTCGCTCGGAACTTCCTTTTCGCGGAATGCGTGAACGGATCTGCGATTTTGAATCATAGCGCTGTAATTCATAGTAATATCTCCTATTCTGATGTCTTTGGTTTTCTTATAAATCGTCTATCAGTGCGGTGCTCTTGGCGTAGGCGGTACTGCGTGCCTCAAAGAAATCGGTCTTGACCATGTTGGCGTCGGCGTACTGGCTGACCCATTCCATGCTCTCCGGTTCGCTCTCAAAGCCTGGATACAATGCGGGATAGCCAAGGCTCGTCCAGCGGAGGTTGCCGAGATAGCGGATGTAATCGCTGATCATCTGCCGGTTCAGCCCCGGGATGCCGTCGCCGATTACATAATGCCCCCATGCGATCTCCTGTTCCACGCCCTCACGCATCATCTCGCGCAGCGCTTGTACGCTCTCGGCGGTGAACAACTCCGGCTGCTCCTTTTGCAGCTCCGTGATGATATTGCGGAACAGCCACAAGTGCGTGTTCTCATCGCGGTTTATGTAGCGAATCTCCTGCGCTGAGCCGGGCATCTTCCCGTTTCGGGAGAGATTGTAGAAGAACATAAAGCCGCTGTAAAAATAGATGCCCTCCAAAATATAGTTTGCCATCATCACGCGCAGCAGCGTGGGAGCGTCCTTCCGCTCCTGAAACTCGTTGTAGCAGTCCCCAATGAAGGTGTTGCGGCGCAGCAGATGCTCGTCCGTTTTCCATTGGTAGAGGATGTCATTGCGCTCCACGGGGGAACAGATGGTGTCGAGCATATAGCTGTAGCTCTGTGAGTGGACACACTCCTGAAACGCCTGAATGGACAGGCAGAGATTGACCTCGTTGGCGGTAATGTAGGCGCCGATATTAGGCAGGTTCGCTGTCTGAATGGAATCCAAAAAGACAAGAAAACTCAGAATTTTATCGTAGGCGCTGCGCTCGGCTGACAGCAGGCGAGGATAGTCCTTCACATCCTGCGAGAGATTGATCTCCTCAGGGATCCAAAAGTTGTTCATGGCCTGCCGGTACCAGTCGCTGACCCAAGCGTACTTCATATTGTTGAAGTCATTGAGGTTGGTGGTATTGCCGCCGATCATGCGCCGCAGGCGCACATCAGGGTCGCCCTCCGGGTTAAAGAGGGGCTTTTTCTTCAGTTCCGTCATGCTATCCTCCTTATGACGAGCAGCTTTCGCAGGTCTCGACCTCAAGGGCCTTGCTGCGGACATAGTAAATGGTCTTGACGCCGGCCCTCCACGCCTCCAAATACAGTCTGAGCACCTGACGCATGGAATAGTCGTTGGTGATATAGAGATTCATGCTCTGCGCCTGGTCAATATGTCTCTGGCGAAGGCCCGCGGCGCGTACCGACCAGCTTTGGTCAATCAGATGCGCCGCCTTATAGCACCACCATGTATCCATAGAAAGCTCCGGAGCAACGCGGGGCAGCATGCTGCCCTTTTTTTCCTCTAAAAAGAATTTCTTCATAATTGGATCTATGCCCGCCGACGTGCCGGAGAGGATAGATGTGCTGGAGGTCGGTGCGACCGCCAGCAGATAGGCGTTGCGCATTCCCTGCACCGCCACCGTTTTCGCAAGCGCCCGCCACTTTTCGGAGGTATAACCCCGCTTTTCAAAATACGCGCCCGTCTGCCAGTCGCTGCCCTCAAAGAGCGCGTAACGACCCTTTTCCCGTGCCAGTGCTGTGTCCGCCTTGACGGCGGCGTAGTTGATGAGCTCGAACACTGCGTCGGTGAAAGCAAGGTGCTCATCGCTCTCCCAGTGGATGCCGCGCTTTGCCAGCATGTGGTGGTAGCCGCTGACGCCCAGGCCGATGCTGCGGTACTTCTGATTGGTAAGCCGCGCGTATTCCAACGGGTAGAAGTTGAGGTCAATCACATTATCCAGTGCGCGGATGGCCGTTTCCACCGTGCGTTCCATATAGGCCTCGTCCTCCACCGGCAGATTACCGAGAGACAGACTCGCCAGATTGCAGACCACAAACTCGCCTGGGCGTGTGGCCGTCACCACAATTGTGTCGCCGTTCTCCGTGTGCACCTCAGTGCTGATGTGCTCGATGGGCGCCATGTTCTGCGCGATCTCCGTACAGAGATTGGAGCAATAGATCATTCCCGTGTGGCCGTTTGGGTTCATATGATTTACACTGTCTCGATTGAAAGCGAAGGGTGTGCCGGTCTCCACTGCCGAGCGAAGCACCAGCCGCACGATGTCCTTGACGGTGACGCTGCGCTTTTCGATGCGCGGGTCATTGACGCAGTCCAGATACCGCTTCTCCCATTCTGTACCCCAGTAATCCTCCAGTGCGTAGCCCTTGACCGTGAGGATCTCATGCGGACACATGAGATGCCACGGCGCATCTATGTTCTCCTCCGCCAGTCGCCAGAAGAGATCCGGATAGCACACGGCGGGAAACACATCATGTGCCTTCATGCGGTCGTCGCCGTTGTTGGTGCGCAGTTGAAGGAATTCCGGCAGATCCCGGTGCCATGCGTCTAAGTAAACCGCCACAGCGCCCTGCCGCATCCCCAACTGATCCACCGCCACGGCGGTGTCGTTGACCAGCCGGATCCAGCGGATAACACCGCCCGCCGCCCCTTGAAAGCCGCGGATGGTGCTGCCTGCAGCGCGCACCTTACCGAAGTACATCCCCATTCCACCGCCGAATTTAGAGACCTTTGCGAAGTTGTCCAGCGAGCGGTAGATGCCGTCCAGACTGTCCGGCACAGTGTCCACAAAGCAGCTTGAAAGCTGATGGTAGGGCTTTCGTGCGTTGGACATGGTAGGTGTCGCCATCGTGACCTCCATACGGCTGAGCATATCGTAAAAGCGTTTTACCCACCCCATGCGGTCAGAGCCTTCGTTCATAGCAAGATGCAGCGCGATACCCAAAAACATTTCCTGCGGTGTTTCCAGCGGCACGCGGCTGCGTGACTGGATCACATAGCGTTTGAGCAGCAGGTCAAGGCCGGAGTAGGTGAACAGCTCGTCCCGTTCCGGGCAGAGAAAGTCCTCCGCCATGTCAATCTCCTCGTGGGTATAGTGGGCAAGGATATAGTCACCGTAGAGTCCCTTATCCGTCAGATAGCGAAGCTTGCCATAGAGGTCGCAGACGCCGCGCCCCTCCCATTCCTGTGCGTTGCGACAGCGAAAGGAGTGGTTCAGAAGCCGCGCCGCGATGAACTCCCACTTGGGTGCCTCTGCCGTAGTCAGCTCTACCGCCGCCTTGGTCAGTGCCTCAGCCCGCTCATCCTCTGTCATGCCCAGGCGACAGAAACTCTCAAACTTCATTTGAAGCGCCGCGAGGGAGTAGACTTCCTCGGTAAAATCCATCTGGATGCGGCGCAGCACCTCGTCAAGCGAGTCATCCCCCACCGTCCGCGCGATGGTATGCCGGACACGGCGCAGCGCAGACCGCTTTTCGCGGTAGAGGATGTACGCCTTGGCCACCTCATAGTGTCCGCGCTCCATGAGCGTTCGCTCCACCTCGTCCTGCACACGTTCCACGGTGAGCGGCACTGTGACGGAGAGATTGTTGAGAACGGTGGCGAGGATCTCATCCATCTCTCTGCTCCCGATCTCCTTGCCCTGTCCGTCAAACGCCTTTTTCATGGCGTTGAAAATTTTCTCCTGTTGAAAGGGAACAGACTCCCCGTTTCGTTTTCTGATCTCCATTTCGATCCTCTCATCTTCTCCGGTCACTTCTCATGTCCTTTTGAGCAAAGAGCGGGCAAGCGCAGTATCACGCTTGCCCGCTCTGTTTTTGAAAGCCGGTTTTTCTGCAGCCGACGCGGCGGGGCTGTTTGTTGTCTGTTGTCTTGGTTTTGGCTTTCCTGCCAGTTACTTCATAGATTCCAGAATAGCGTCCGCCAGTGCTTCCAGCTCAGTGCGCTTGTCCGTGCCCATGGACGAGGCGAGGCTGAGCCGCTCGTTGATCACCGTCATGTTCTTAAGCTCATCGTTGACGAATTTCTGCATGAGGTCACCGGACTTCACCGCCCATGAGCCGTTTTCAATGATGGCAAAGGTGCGGTTTTGCAGATTCAGTGCCTTCATATCCATGAGGAAGTCATGCATGGCAGGGTAGATGCCGAGGTTGTAGGTCACAGAGGCCAGGACAATGTGACTGTACTTAAACGCCTCGGAGATCAGCTGGGAGACATGAGTGGAGGACACATCGTACATCGCCACCTTGCTCATGCCCTTATCGCAGAGCGACGTCGCCAGCGCCTGCGCCGCGTTCTCCGTGTTGCCGTACATAGAGGCGTAGACGATGAGCACGCCCTGGGTCTCAGGGGCATAGCGGCTCCATGTGTCGTACTTTTCAATGAACCAGCCCAGATCCTTGCGCCACACGGGGCCGTGGAGCGGGCAGATGTACTTGATCTGATCCAAAACGCCGCCGGCCTTTTTCAGCAGGAGCTGGATGTGGGGGCCGTACTTGCCCACGATGTTGGTGAGGTAGCGGCGGGCGTCGTCCAGCCAGTCCCGCTCGAAGTCCACCTCGTCGGCGAACAGCTTGCCGTCCAGCGCGCCGAAGGTGCCGAAGGCGTCGGCGGAAAAGAGGACGCCTTCGGTGACATCGAGGGTCACCATGGCCTCCGGCCAGTGAACCATAGGCGCGCCCACAAAGGTGACGGTGTGCTTGCCGAAGGAGAAGGTGTCGCCCTCCTTCACCTCGATGCACTCATGTCCGTCCACATGGAAGCCGAACTGCCGCATGAGCATGAATGCCTTCTCGTTGGAGATCAGTTTCACCTTGGGATGGCGCAGCAGGATCTCCTCGATGCAGGCGGCATGATCCGGCTCCAGATGGTTGACCAGCAGGTAGTCCAGCTCGCGGCCATCCAGCACATACGCCAGATTTTCCAAAAGCTGGCGGCAGGCAGACCAGTCCACCGTGTCAAAGAGCACCGTCTTTTCATCCAGCAGGCAGTAGGCGTTGTAGCTTACGCCCCGGGGAATGGGAAAGCAGTTTTCAAACAGGGCCAGACGATGGTCGTTGGCGCCCACCCAGTAGAGGTCGTTCGTTACTTTGCGCACGCAATACATCTTATCTTACCTCCTTCACGGCCTCAAGCCTTTACAAATTGATCCTTCGTCTCCGCGCACTCGGGACACACCCACTCGGCGGGAAGCTGCTCAAAGAGCGTACCGGGCGCGATCTCGCCGTCCTCGTCGCCCAACTCCGGCACATACTCGTAGCCGCAGCCGCTGCAGACGTAGCGGTCGCCGATGGGGGCGGGCTTCGGCGGCGTGGGCCGCTTCATCTTTACCATGGGCGGCGCGGGCAGCTTTTCGCCGCTATCCAGCGCGGCAGTGAGCAGGGGCAGGATCTCCTCCACATCGCCCACGATGCCGTAGTCGCAGTTCTTAAAGATAGGCGCGTTACCGTTCTTATTGATGGCCACGATGGTGGAGGCGTCCTTGATGCCCTTAAGGTGCTGGGATGCGCCGGAGATGCCGCAGGCGATGTACAGATTGCCGGTGAACTTCTGACCGGACATACCCACATAGCGGTTCAGCGGCAGATATTTGAGAGTCTCCGCCACAGGGCGGGAAGAACCGATGGCCGCGCCGGCGGCCTTGGCCAGCGACTCTACCAGTTTCATGTTCTTTTTCTCCCCGATGCCCTTGCCCGCGGAGACCACCCGCTCCGCCTGCGGGATGGGCGTATCCATAGGAATGCCGACGGAGAAGTCGTGACCATCCTTCTTCAGCGCCGCCACAAGGTCGGCCACCTGCTGGGCAGCATCCCCCTCCCGGAAGATGGTCTTTTTGCGAATGCCCGTGATGGGCGCGGGTTTCTTGGCCGCCGAACGGCTCTCGCCGCCGGAGCTCTTGCCCAGCCTGCCCAACAGATGAGAGGCGATGACCACCCGCTGGATCTCGTTAGTGCCCTCGTAGAGGGTGGTGATCTTGGCGTCGCGGTAGGCCCGTTCCACCTCCATGCCCTTGAGGTAGCCGCTGCCGCCGTGGATCTGCAAGGCATCGTTGGTGACCTCCAGCGCGATATCCGAGGCGTACATCTTCGCCATGGCGGACTCCATGCCGTAAGGCGCGTGCTGCTCCTTCAGCTCCGCCGCGGAGTAGATGAGGAACCGGGCGCAGCGCAGCTTGGTTGCCATGTCCGCCAGCTTGAAGGCGATGCTCTGCTGGGCCGCGATGGGCTTGCCGAACTGGACGCGCTCCTTGGAATAGCTCAACGCGTGCTCAAACGCGCCCTGGGCGATGCCCAGCGCCTGCGCGGCGATGCCGATGCGTCCGCCGTCCAGCGTGGACATGGCAATCTTGAAGCCCTCGCCCTCCTTGCCCAATAGGTTTTCCTTGGGAACCTTCACGTCGTTGAAGATCAGCTCCGCCGTGGAGGAGGAGCGAATACCCATCTTGTCATAGTGGTCGCCGAACTCAAAGCCCTTCCAGCCCTTCTCCACGATGAAAGCGGAGATGCCCCGGGTGCCGATGTCCGGCGTGGTGACGGCGAAAACCACATAGGTGTCCGCCTTAGGGGCGTTGGTAATGAAGATCTTGCCGCCGTTGAGGAGGTAGTAGTCCCCCTTATCCAGCGCCGTGGTCTCCGTGCCGCCGGCGTCGGATCCGGCGTTGGTCTCCGTAAGGCCGAAGGCGCCGATCTTCTCGCCCTTGGCCAGCGGAACCAGATATTTCTTCTTCTGCTCCTCGGTGCCATAGGCGAAAATGGGCCATGAGCCGAGGGAGACGTGGGCGGAGAGGATTACGCCCGTGCCGCCGTCCACACGGGCCAGCTCCTCCACCGCGATGGCGTAGCTCAGAGCATCAAGACCGGCACCGCCGTACTCCTTGGGGTAGGGAATGCCCATCCAGCCCAGCTTACCCAGCTTCTTGACAGCCTCCTCGGGAAACTCATTGTTCTGATCCATTAAAAATGCGAGGGGCTTGATCTCCTCCTCCGCAAAACTCCGGATCTTCGCGCGCAGCTCTTCGTGCGCCGACGTGGTTTGAAACAGCATACGGGTACCTCCTTTTAAAATTTTACAGCTTGCTTGTATCTTGGGGATCGGATCCGCCGGTCAGCAGCCTGCGCAGGCTCACGGCACGGAACGCCTCGTCCTGCTTTTGCTGCAAGGCCGCCAGCTGACAGTGGATGGTGCACCTCCCATGCTTGTCCTGCCAGCGGCATTCATATCCCGGCTCCATGCAGGCGCACAGGATGCCCCGCTCCCCCACGACCCCCATGAGATCGTAGAGGGAGGTCGCGTCCAGATCGCAGGACAGCTCGCAGCCGCCGAGAGCGCCGCGGCTCACCCGCACCAAATTGCCGGCGGAGAGCTTGCGCAGAATCTGGTAGGCAAACTGATTGGGGATCAATTCCGTTTCCGACATCTCGGCCACCGAATGCTTCTCCCCGTCCAGCAGCACCCGCAAAATGCGCAGCGCGTAGTCCGTCTCTTTGGTGATGATCATGCTCCACATCCTCTTTTCGCTTGCTTGTTAATACCATCATATCAATCTTGATAAATTTTGTCAAGATTATTTCAAAAAAAATATCGCTTTAATACAGACCGCCCCAGCACAGACCGCCCCAGCCCGGGTCAGCTTCGCTTTCCATTCAGCGAAAAGCCATGTTCCTTACAATTATAGAAGCCGAAAAAGCTGTGCCGTGGCAGTCCGCCGAAAGCAGAAAAGACTATGCCTGAAAACCAGAAAGCGGAGAAATTGGTTGGGGCTCGCAGGGGTCGCCCATCCAAGGCGGATGAGGCGATTCCTGACAAGCCTAAGCCATCCAACTGAAACAAGCAATAAAGTGCGTGCTTTTCATTTTATATCCGACGCATTATGTTAAGATGTGCAGTAGATGTTCCATTTTGCTGTCCCATTCTCTGCTGGAATCGGCGCACTCTTTCAATTCAGTTTCGACTTCAGCATTGATCGGCAAGTTTTTCTTGTAGCGGATGGTATGCTCAAGGCTTGCCCAGAAGTCCATAGCGATTGTACGGAGTTGTATCTCCACTGGCACATGGATCTCTTTTTCCGCAAAGAATACCGGCAGCCGGATCGTCAGGTGCAGACTGCGATAGCCATTTGGCTTAGGGTGTGAAATATAATCTTTCTCCGTGATGATTTCAATGTCAGACTGATCTTTTAAGCACTTTGCCAAAAAGAACACATCCTCCTCGAAAGAGCAGATCACCCGCACACCGGCAATATCCATGATATTTGCCTGCATGGTCGGAAAATCCAGAGAAAGTCCGCGCTTCTGCATCTTATTCATAATGCTGGACGGCGACTTCAAGCGACTTTTCATAGCGTTCCTCCCTTAATCCTACAAGGATTTGTAATAGAGCATACAGTGGCAGACCCCCTCGAAGCCCGGATCTGCAATTGGATTCTTGAACTCCTGGCACATACATTTGGTTGCCTCTGTGCGCTCCCTGCGGCAGGGGCAGTACCCGCCGGTGCGCTTGAGTCCTTTTCTGATGGTGCTGACAATCTCCTGATCGGGATTGAGCTTGATTTTCATGTTCGCCAGCTCTTTCTTGATTGTGGCTTTATCATACCGCAGGACAAAGTCTTTTTCTGTGACGAGGTTACATTGAAAAAAAATCCGGTGCTTTTTGAGCACCGGATTTTAAGAAGGTGAATTACGCTTTCCACAGACTGTGGAGGTTGCAGTAGGCGTAGACCGCCTCGACCTCGTCGCCCTCGCAGAGCGCGAAGCAGACCTCCGGCTTTTCACCGGGATGCAGTTCCTTACGCTGATTGCCCTGCTTGGTCTGGAGAGATACCCATTCGATGTAGTGCTCCGGCAGCATGGGGTGCTCCACAGAGCCGACCTTGACATGGACGATGCCGTTTTCCACCGTCCAGACAGGGACGTGCTTTTCCACGGCGGCATCGGTGGTGCCGGGAACGATCTCGCTCATCGGCTCGCCGCAGCAGACAACAGGGACGCCTGCGTCCTTAACTTTGGCAATGATGTTACCGCAATGCTTGCAAATGTAAAACTTCTGCTCCATGATAATTCTCCTTTTCTTTCTTTAATAGTTTTCTGCGTGAATTTCAAAATAGCTCTGGGGATGGTTGCAGGTGGGGCAAACCTCCGGGGCCTTCTCGCCCACGACGATGTGACCGCAGTTGCGGCACTCCCACACCTTGACCTCACTCTTGGCAAAGACCTCTGCCATCTCCACATTGTGCAGCAGGGCACGGTAGCGCTCCTCATGGTGCTTTTCAATGGCGGCTACCAGGCGGAAACGCTGGGCCAGCTCATGAAAGCCTTCCTCATCGGCAGTTTTGGCAAAGCCATCGTACATATCCGTCCACTCGTAGTTCTCACCCTCAGCGGCGGAGAGAAGGTTTTCTGCGGTGTCGCCAATGCCGTTCAGTTCTTTGAACCACAGCTTGGCGTGCTCCTTCTCATTATCAGCGGTTTTGAGGAACAGTGCCGCGATCTGCTCAAAGCCTTCCTTCTTGGCCTTGGATGCAAAATAGGTGTACTTGTTGCGTGCCTCGGACTCACCGGCAAAGGCAGCCATCAGGTTTTTTTCGGTTTGAGTTCCTGCGTATTTCGTCTCTTTCATGGTGGATACTATGAGTGATTTTGCCGTCCAAAGCTTCATAAAGCTTGAACTGCTCGGTGTGACCGAAGTGCTGAAAGATTTGACCGTTTTCATAGGCAACTGCAATTTTCATAATAGAATCTCCTTTGCAAGTTTTGCCTGATTTTTCCATGTTGGCTCTCTGCATCCGGCAGCAACGGCCGCAGTGAGCTGCCTCCTGTCCTCCGCAGATGCGGTAGTTTCCCCCGGTGATGTGCAGCGGTTTCCCGTGGACAAGACACGCTGCGATCTTGCTCCGTGCGCTTTCGTAAATCTCCTGCACGGTAGAGCGGGAAATGTCCATTTGAGCGGCACACTGCTCGTGGGTTTGCTGCTCCAAGTCAACCAGCCGAATGACCTCGTATTCGTCTAGCGTCAGCAGGATCGGCTCGGTATTCTCGCACCCGTTGGGACAGAATGTATCGACCTGTGGTACGCCACAAATTTGACGGCACCGTGGCGGTCTTGGCATGGGAGCTTTCCTCCCTTTGTATTCGGTATATTCCGATTGTAGCACTTTGAGCAGAAAAAAGCAATTTTTTCAAAAGCTGCTACATTTTCCGTCCTCATATGTGTGCCGGCTGATATTCGGAGTCGAATGCTACATGTGAGCCTTGTGCGTAATGCCCACCGATCATGACCGTAGCGGCAGTCACAGCATCCACATGAAAGCGTTCCCGGTAATGCTTGCATTTTCGTAAAAAAACGTTATAATTGAATCAGTTAAATCAAAGGAGGTATCAAATCATGAAATCACATAAATACTGGTCCTTAGGCGCACTTTTCTGTATGTTGGGATGCATTTATTCTGGAATCAAAAAATCTATGACTGCGCATAAATACTTTGCCTATTCTTCACTGCTTTGTATGGGTATGTCCATTTATTCCGGTCACAAACTGGTTTCTCCAAAGAAGAAAAAAATCACTAAATCAAATAATAGTGAGAATAGTTAAACAAAAAATTTCCTTTATTCATCAAAGACAAAGTTGCTGGAGAATTTTTTTCTCCAGCAACTTTCTTTCATAGAGAAAACGCTGGGAGAGATCTCCCAGCGCAAGCAGCCCTAATCACAGTACCGACGTGTGCCAAGCCAAAGTGGACCCAGTACCCACAACCAAGGCAGTGAAAACGTTCTCGTCACTTTTAATACCGTAAGCACCAGCGTTAAAGCATACAAGAGGCTCATTGTAATTATTTCGGAACGGTCAGGTTTCTTATCCATACGCAGACCACCTCGAAAATCCGGTCACATCTGCGAAATAGTATAAAAGTCAGTATGCTTCATCCGGTTCGGTAGGTGCTGCGGTAATATCGCGGTAGAAAGTGGCCCATGCAGCTTCCTCATAGGGGCGTACAAAAAAGAAGCCAATGCTCAATGGAATTGTCAGCAGAAGAACAAGAGAAATCGCCATAGCCTCTGAACCGGTGAAATATTTGAGAACCAGAAAACCCCCGGCATACAGTGGCAACGAACAAAGCAGCTCCCAGCCAATGAAGCTGAAATCCAGACAGAACAGCCGCCATTTGTTGCCGTCCATGATTCGCCGGGATTCTGTGATCGCTTCATTTGCGGTCAGCGAAGGATGCTCGGACATGATGTAAGGTGTCATCGCATAGCTGTATGTTTTCACGATTCCCGGAATTACCAACAACAGCGACCAGAGGGCGATATACAGACCCTGCAGGAATTTCATGCAGAAGCCATCCCACAGACGGTCTTTCTGAGAGAACAAATCCGAGATGGCAGCATCCTTTCCATCTACAAGGTT